>JAPLOC010001063.1 GCA_026692825.1 Planctomycetota bacterium
CCTCCCCCGGCAGGTCTCGAAATGGCGCGAGTCGGAATTGCGCACACTGCTCGATCAGCTCAACCGTCTGGCGTTCGAACGCCACATGGCGATCCTGCTGGTAACACCGCTCACAGTTCTGCCGGCGCGATTGTCGGCCGGGAAAGTCACGCTGGCGAAGGCGTTCGGCAGCTCCATGCTGGTCGAGTCGGTCGGCGCGCTCTGGCACATTGATCAGAACCCCACGCATCCCGATCGCTTTGACCTGATTTGTCATAAACTGTGCCAGCGTCCTCCCTCAGTGGCATTCTCTGTTGTCGAGAATGGAATTCAGTGGGAGATCGCAGACTGGCAGGATTCCCGTAATGCGCCGTCGATTCCCAAGCCCGCCGGCGGCGTGGTTTCGGAGGCGACTGAATTGCCCGCGAAGCCTGACGTGCCCACGCTGTTCGCCACTCTGCCGGTAGCGGCGACAGAAAGTACACCACCTCCCTCCCCACCCGCTTCACATCAGACACCGCGGCGAAATCTGCCCGCAATACCCAAAAACAAAACTCCCCCGGGAACTTGATTCGCGAGCGTCCCCGGTCGGGGAGTCAACAGCTCCGCGACCAGCGGTCGACGGCTCGCCACCGCTTCGCAGAACCGAGGAAGAATTGCGGCAGACTCCCGAATGGAAACGGGCGTCGCGAAGCGAACGCAAGCGACTTCTGAGAAACGCGCGTGTGGGAGCCGAACCGGATTGAGTCTACTTTTGCATGACTGGAGCGTGCGCCGAGCGCAGGCGGCACGCCGGGGGATGAACGTGCCTGCCGGAAGTCGATGTCGGATGAAGGAAAGGCGGGATCGAGATCTCCGCACTCCAAGCTCTCCACGTTGAGTCCCCCTACCCCCCTGCGGTTGACCCAACCCCGACAACTCGTCAAAATCCACTGATGTGATATTTTCGCCGCCGCCGTGGTCAGAATTGACGCGGTGCTGGCGTGTGTCACCGACGTCCCCGCGATCCCCGCCTCTGTCAGCTCCCCGCATGTTCATCCCACGACCGTCCGTTCGATTCGCGTTTTCGCTCGCTGTGGCGATTTGCGTTTTCGCGTCGCGGGGAGCGGTGTTCGCTGAGCCAGCGAAAGAGGGACAGACATTCCAGCCGGCCGGGGTGACGTTTGAACTGGACATTCAGCCGCTGCTGACGCGACATGGCTGCAATTCCGGACCATGTCACGGAAAATCTCGCGGCCAAAACGGATTCGCGCTGTCGCTACTGGGGTTTGACTCGGATTTCGATTTCAATGCCTTGGTGGGTGAGGGACGCGGTCGTCGACAGTTTACCGCCTCGCCCGAAAGCAGTTTGCTGCTGCGCAAAGCGACGGGTCAGGTTCCGCACGGCGGGGGAAAGCGGATCGAAGTCGGGAGTCCGCACTACGAATTGCTGCGTCAATGGGTCGAGTCGGGCTCACCACGCACGCCCGCCGACGCTCCCCAGCTCGTCAAAGTCGTCTGTGAACCGCTGACTCAAATCCTCGCACCGAACCAGAGTTTTCAGCTCCGGGTGTTCGCGGAGTATTCGAATGGAACCCGCCGGGACGTTACCGATGTGGCGGCGTTTCAATCGAATGATCGAACCTACGCGTTTCCCTCGTTGGACCAGGCAGGGTTGATTGTCGCCGGTCCGATTCCGGGGGAGGCGGCCATCATGGCCCGCTACATGAACAACATCACCGTCTCACGAGTGATGATTCCCCAGCCCGGAGAAGTTCCCGAGGCCGCGTACGCCAGCCTGCCACGCCTCAATCCGGTCGACGATCTGGTCTGGAAGAAGCTCAAGCTGCTGGGAATGCTCCCTTCGCAGCCGACCAACGACGCCACCTTTCATCGACGGGCCTATTTGAGGATCATCGGTCGGCAGCCCACTCCGGACGAAACGCGGGCGTATCTGGCCGATTCAAGTACCGGCAAACGGGAAGCACTCATCGACCGCTTGCTCGAGCGTCCGGAATACGCCGACTTTTGGGCGAACAAATGGGCCGACCTGTTGCGACCGAATCCGTACCGCGCCGGCATGAAGGCGGTGTGGAATCTCGACGCTTGGCTGCGCGATGCGTTCCGCAAGAATCTACCCTACGACCAGTTCGTGCGCGAGATCGTCACCGCGCAGGGGAGCAGTTGGCGGCACGGGGCGGCGGTCGTTTTTCGCGATCGTCCCGACACGGTGGAAATCGCTTCGTCGGTGAGCCAGCTCTTTCTGGGAATTCGGCTTGAGTGCGCCAAGTGTCACCACCATCCATTTGAAGTCTGGAGCCAGGACGACTTCTTCGGCTTCGCGGCGTTCTTCTCCCGGATTGGCCATAAAGGGCAGGGGCTTTCTCCTCCGATTTCCGGCGGCGAAGAGATGATCTTCAGCACGCCGACGGGTCAATTGAACCATGGCCGGACCGGGGTGCCCGTCTCACCGAGAACTCTGGGCGGAGCGGATGTCACGATTTCGCCCGACGACGATCCGCGGGCCGTCCTCGCGAACTGGATGACTTCGCCCGAGAATCCTCACTTCGCGAAAGTGATGGCGAGTCGGGTCTGGGCCGAGCTGATGTCGCAGGGGCTGGTCGATCCGGTCGACGATATCCGCGCCACGAACCCGGCCTCAAATGAGCCGTTGCTCGATTACCTCGCAGCCGATTTTCGCGAACACAAATACGACATCAAACATCTGATTCGGCGGATCATGACGTCGTACGTCGCCGGCCTGAGTTCGGTTCCTGCCGACCGGAACCTGTCGGACACCCGGAATTTCTCTCGATACTACCGGCAGCGGCTGCGAGCCGAGGTGCTGCTCGACGCGGTCAACGACGCGCTGGGAACCGAAGAGGATTTCGCCGCCATGGCTCCCGGGTCGCGGGCGACGCAAGTGTGGACCTACCGGACCTCGTCGCTGTTCCTCGATACGTTTGGGAGGCCCGATGCGAATCAGGATCCTCCGTGTGAGCGAACGTCGGATACGACAACGCCGCAAATTCTGCATTTGATGAATTCGCCGGCGCTGAATCAGAAACTGTCGGTCGATTCGGCGCGACCCGCTCAACTGGCGGCGAGCGAGCTGTCGAACGAACAACTGGTCGACGAAATCTATCTGTGGATTTACTGTCGACTTCCGACCACGTCGGAGAAGCAGACAGCGGTTGAGTTTCTCCCCGGTAAACCTGAGCGTCGCCGGGGGGTTGAAGATCTGTTCTGGGTGTTGATGAATACCCCGGAATTCACGTTTGTGGATTGAGTCCCCATTTCCGCGGACAGCGAAGTTCGCGGCTGAGAGAGGAAGAGTGCCATGACCATTCACAAGAACTGCGAAGGATTGCGTCGCCGCGACTGCTTGTCGCTGGGGCTGGGGGCGCTGTTAGGGGGAGGGTTCGTCTCGGCGCTGGGATCGCGGGCGACCGCGGCCGGCCAGGCCAAGAAGCCGACCGGTTGCATTCTGATCTGGCTGGATGGTGGCCCGAGTCATATTGAAATGTTCGACCCGAAGCCAACCGCGCCGGCGGAAGTTCGGGGAGAGTTTCAGCCGATCGAAACCAAGGTTCCCGGGGTCTTTTTCTCGGAAAACATGGAGCGGCTGGCGGCGATCAACGACAAGTTCACGATCGTTCGGTCGGTCTGCCACAACCAAAACAACCATGGCGCGGGGAATCACTACATGATGACCGGTGCCCCGACGCGAATTCCTGTGAGTTGCGGAGCGTTTGTGAGCTTCCATCCCAGCATGGGGTCGGTGGTGTCGGCGGAACGGGGGGCACCTCACAACCTGCCCCCGTATTTCTCCCTCCCCAGTATCACCCGCTCGGGTGGCCCCAACTTTTTGGGCGCGCGACATGCACCGTTTGTTGTGGCCGACGATCCGAACAGCAAGTCGTTCCGTGTCCGCGACGTCACGCTGCCCCAGGAACTCGACGACGGGCGGTCGGTGAATCGTCGCCAGATCCGCAAGAAGCTCGACCAGCTCGGCCGCTTTCAAGATCGCTCGGCGGGTGACCCGGTGATGGGAGCCGACGAAAACTATCAACAGGCTGTCTCGCTGATGACTTCGGACGTCGCACTCCGGGCGTTTGAGATCGACCGGGAGTCGGACTCGGTGCGCGAGGCATATGGCCGCAACTCACTCGGCCAACGGGCGCTGTTGGCTCGGCGGCTGGTGGAAGCGGGTGTGCCGTTTGTGACGATTAACGACGGAGGTTGGGATCATCACTCGAACATCTTCCCGGCGTTCAAGAAGCAGGGGCGGTCGCTGGAATCGGTGGTCGCGACGCTGATTGAAGATCTCGATCAGCGGGGGATGCTGGATTCAACGCTGGTCATTGTGATGGGAGAATTCGGACGGACTCCTCAGATCTCGACGCTTCCGGGTTCGACGACACCGGGCCGCGACCACTGGTCGAGCGCGATGTCGATTCTGGTGGCGGGGTGCGGCACACCGCGTGGCCAGGTGGTCGGGGCGACCGACGTGCGGGGTTACGCCGCCATCGAAAAGATCTACGGCCCGGAAAATCTGGTGTCGTCGGTCTATTTGAAGCTGGGGATCGATCCCGACAAGATCGTGTACAACACAGCGGGGCGACCGGCTCACTTGGTCAGCGATCCGCGGCCGATCGCGGAATTGATGTAGCTGCAGGGATGGCGAACCTCTGGCGGCACATTGCTGTCTCTACCGAAGAGAGTCAGTGGACGAGTCGCCATGTGACGGGACGAAGAGTTCCGACGAAAATTCACTCCCCTGTCGTGCTGGCGAACTGCCGACCGATCTGATATGTTCCTCCCTCCCGTGAGCGGGGACGGTTCGCCGGACTGGTCCGGTGGGCTGAACCGAATACGGTGTGCAGCAGGCGACCGAAAAGGTCGCTTGTTTTGTTGATTAGACTCGGTAGCTCAGTTGGTAGAGCAACGGACTTTTAATCCGTAGGTCCTGGGTTCGAGTCCCAGCCGAGTCACTTCGAAAACCGCGTGTTTTCATGGGTCTGGTGAGTCTTCAGGTTGGCCATGGATCGCCTCGGAAGCCGAAGTGTTAGCCAAATCGTTAGCTGGGGCGCGCATCTCGCGCCACAGTTCGCGGGCGGATGCCTCGGCGTCGCTGCCAACG
>JAPLOC010001064.1 GCA_026692825.1 Planctomycetota bacterium
AGTTCGACGCGATCTCGCAGCGCGACTATTACGCGCTAGCCGGCTTCTTCATCAGCACCGGCCAGCGACTCGCGCGGTTCGAAACGATGGAGCAGGAACGCGAGGCGGCGCTGGAACTGGCGGAACTGCACAAGAAGCGGGAACCGGAACTGGAGGCGGCGATTCGCGAGGCGCAGGTCGCTGTTCTGAAGCAGTTGAAGGTCTATCTGACAGTTGCCGTCAACGGGTTGCAGACTGCCGGTTTGCCGGCCCCCGAAGCGGGCAAGAAGATTCGCCCTGCGGAGTTCACTCAGCCCGTGAACGACACTTTGGAGAGACTGGCGACGGAGGCGAAAATCTCGGCACCACTGCTGAAACAATGGGTGGCCGCGTTGTGGTGTGCGGTCCATGATCGGAATGATGCACTGCACGCCCTGGCTCGATCGGCGACGTCGCAGGAGGTTCCAAACGAACCGTCGACGAGAGAGCGACAGGAGATTGGACTGGATAATTCAGCGCGGATCGTTGTGAATTTTCGCGAGGCAACGTCGCCGGCATCGGGCTGGTCGACGGATGGAATGGCATTCGGAACGGAACCTTCGCCGGTGTTCGCACTGCGCTTTCTGCCCGCGACTGACACGGCGCGTCCGACGGTGCGGGTCGTGACAATCGCCGGTGCGAACACAGAACCCGACTGGCGGCGACTGGATCTCGCTCCAGGAACGGAGCGGGAGCCGACGATTTACGGATCTTGGAACCGCGACGGCGCGATGTTGCGTTCACCCAAGTTCGAACTCCAAACCGGCCGACTGTATTACCTCGTTCGCGGTTCGGGTCGGGTCTTGGCCGCGATTGATTCCCAGCGGCTGGTGACCGGTCCGATCCATACCGGGATCGTTCGCGAATGGGGTTTTAATGATCAATGGCACTGGGTCTCTCATGATTTGTCGGCTTACCAGGGGCATCGGGTCGCGATTGAGTTTTCGCCGCACAATGAATTCGACACTTCGATCGCATTGATCGTCGAGAGCGACACTCCACCGAGGGAGCCTTTAACCGCCGGACGGTTTGTCGCGCAGTCAGCGACGAAGAATCAGATTTCCGGTACAGAGTCGCTGATTGGCTTCTACCAGGAATTGCTACTGATGGCCGTCAATTCCATGGAATTGCCGATCGAAGTTCGGTTTCGACATTTTCCTGTCAACGATCAAGATCGGCTCACCCAATTCGTCGTCCACGAAGGCCAGCGAAGCCATAGTCTGCCCGAGATCGCCCGCTGGCTCACTCAGCACCCGGAATTGATTTCCGGCCGCGACGGTGAGTGGCCCGAAGCGGTCTCGCAAAAACTCGCGGCGTACCAGCAGGAACGCGAAGCGATCTTGAAACGGGTGCCGTGGCGGTCGCGTACCGTTCCCGCCATGATCGACGGGAACGGCGTCGACGAATACCTGCTCGTCCGTGGTAAACACCAGCGAACGAAGGGGCTGGTCCCGCGGCGCTCGCTCGAAGCGCTTAGCGGTCCCGAACCGCTGGCCCACGCTGGCGGCAGCGGACGATTCGAACTCGCCCGACAACTCACCGATCCCCACAATCCGCTGATCGGCCGCGTGATCGTCAACCGCGTCTGGCATTACCTCTTCGGCCGCGGCATCGTCGCGACTCCCGACAACTTCGGCGTATTGGGAATGCGTCCCACACATCCCGAACTGTTGGACGACCTGGCGGCGACTTTTGTTTCCGATGACCAGTGGTCGCTCAAACGGCTGATTCGCAAACTGGTTTTGTCGCGGGCATTCGGCATGTCCAGCGATCCCGACAACGCTACGGCCGAGCAAAATGATCCCGAGAACCTGTTGCTGCACCGCATGAATCTGAAACGCCTCGAAGGGGAAGCGATTCGCGACGCGATCCTGATGGTCTCGGGACGACTAGATGACCGCATGGGAGGCGTGTCGGTTCCACTGCATCCGTCGCAGTTCATCGAGGCGAGGGGCCTGCGTGGCGAACGGGGTCCGCTCGACGGTGGGGGGCGTCGCAGTCTGTATGTCGCGGCCCGCCGCAATTTTCTGCCGACGATGATGACCGCCTTCGACACGCCGACGCCATTCACCACGGTGGGCCGGCGGAACGTGTCGAACGTCCCCGGGCAGATGCTGTTTCTGATGAACGACCCCTTTGTTCACGAGCAAGCGCAGGTCTGGGCGCGGCGGCTAGTTTCCGACGTTCCCGCTGACTCGACCGCCCCGCGTGTTAGGGCGCTGTTTCTGAGTGCGCTCAGCCGGGAACCTTCGGCCGAGGAGGTCGCACGTTGCGAAGAACTGTTACAGCAGACCGCCGAAGTGTTGGGAACGAAGGAACCGACTCTGGAGTCGTGGACCGAATTGTGTCACGCGATGTTTGCGGTCAAAGAGTTTCTGTTCGTCCGATGATTCCCGTGACCCGAGGACCAATGCGTAACCGCCAACCAAACCACGTGAAGGGACAAAATCCGACACGACGGGAGGGGGAACGTCCTCGTGAGCCGCCGCTGTTGGAACAACCGCCAAGCACCGCCCTCTGGGCAGCGCTCGGCATCCACCCGAACCGTGTAGTCGAATTGAGATCGATGTCGTGGACACCCCGAACGCGACTTTGGACCACCGTGAATCCAGTGTCGGTTTCCGTGGGAACGCGGTTCGACTGCCGCCCGGTGAACGTCGTTTTGCTCTCGACAGCACAGCGGCGGCTCGGCAGGAGCCTCGCCCTCCCGGTCGTTCTCCAATAACGCGCAACTTTATTACACGCGAGTCGAAAATGATGTCTGATTTCGAACCCAGCCTGCTCGGCCCCATCACGCGTCGCGGTTCGTCAAGTGGTGTCACCCGCCGGGAGGCGCTCGCACGGTCTGCGGGAGGTTTCGCCGCCCTGGCGTACGCGGCGCTGTTTGGTCACAGCGAGTCGCGCGGGGATGAGCGAAGCGACGCGGCGACGACGCGCCTGCCGCACCACCCTCCGACCGCGCGGAACGTGATCTTCCTCTATATGGATGGGGGCGTCTCGCAGGTCGACAGTTTCGACTACAAGCCGAACCTGGAGAAATATCACGGACAGGATCCCCGAAAGGCGATTGGCAAACTCGAAAAGACCCAGTTCGAGAACATCGGCACGGTGATGAAATCGCCGTGGGCGTTCGCGCAGCGCGGCCAAAGCGGCTTGTGGACCAGCGACCTGTTTCCACAAGTCAACCAGGAGATCGACAGCCTGTGCATTTTGAAGTCCATGACTTCGAAATTCCCCGAACACACCAGCGCTAACTACTTCCTGCATTCAGGCACAGGGTTGCAGGGACGTCCCAGCATGGGTGCCTGGGCGACATATGGGCTTGGAAGCGAGAATCAGAATGTCCCGGGATTCGTGCTGCTCAATGGCGGGTTGATCCCCTCGGGAGGTCTCGACAATTTCAACAGCGGCTTTCTCCCGGCGACGTATCAAGCATCGGTACTCGAACCCAAAGACCCGCCCCTAGCCAACATCCGTCCGCTGGAGAAGAACTCTCGGTTGCAGACGCTCAAGCAGTCGCTGATTCGTGATCTCGATCAGCGCACGCTCGCCGACGTCGGCAAACTTGACGCGCTCGAGTCTGCGATCGCGAATCACGAATTGGCGGCCCGTATGCAACTGACGGTTCCCGAACTGCTCAATCTCGATGGTGAAACGAAAGAGACGCACCACCTGTACGGACTCGACTCCGATTTTGAGTTCACCCGCAGCTACGCCCGCCAGTGTCTCACCGCGCGGCGGCTTATCGAACGAGGCGTGCGCTTCGTGGAACTCACCTGTCCACGCATCGGGGGATACGACCGGTGGGACGCTCACGGCGGACTGGTGACTAATCACGGCAACAATGCCCGCGCGGTCGACCAGCCGATCCGGGCGTTATTGGTTGATCTGCGGCAGCGCGGACTGCTCGACGAAACCCTCGTCGTCTTCTCGGGCGAATTCGGCCGCACGCCGTTCGCTCAAGGCTCCGACGGGCGCGACCACAACGAGCATGGTTTTTCGCAGTGGCTGGCAGGAGGGGGCGTGCGGGGAGGAATCAGTTTCGGCGAGACCGACGAATGGGGCTACAAGGCGGTGGTCGATCGGCTCGAAATCCACGATCTGCACGCGACGATGTTGCACCTTTTGGGGATTGACCACACCCGGCTCACCTACCGATTCGGTGGCCGGGATCTGCGACTGACCGACGTCAATGGCCGGGTGATTGATGAGATTTTGACCTGAGGGCCGGCAATTCCAATCAAGCCGAAAGTCCCAGCGCCTCTTCCACCGCCCGGCGCATGACGGCCGAATCCGGCTCGATTCCGGTCCAATACTGTACGCCGATCACCCCTTGATTCACGATCATCCCCAGACCGTCGAGGATCTTGCAGCCGTGCGATTGCGCGTCGCGCAATAACCGTGTCATCGGCGGACTGAAGATCACGTCGGCGACGACCATGCCGGGCTGGAGGGAATCGACAACCAATGGCAAACGGGCCTCACCGTCGTAGAGGCCGATCGAGGTTCCGTTGATCACCACGTCGGTTCCTGCGGGGATCGCGTAGTCCCCCTGCCAGATTTCCAGGCGCGCGTCGAGCTTCAGTTTGCCAGTGAGGATCTTCACCAGTTCTCCCCCCCGTTCGGGTGACCGGTTCACAATGGTGATCTGATTGACTCCCGCCAGACCGAGTTCAACAGCCAGAGCCCGCGACGCTCCACCGGCTCCGAACAGTACGACGTTCTTTTCGCGCGGGTCGATCACCGATTGCAGCGAACGCAAGAATCCCTTGCCATCGGTGTTCTCGCCGATGAACTGGTCGCCACGGCGGACAACGCAATTCACCGCCCCCATCACGGCGGCCGACTCACCCAGGCCGTCGAGATGAGGAATCACGGTGACTTTGTGAGGCAGACTGCAGTTGAAACCGCGGAAGCCCATCGCCTTGGCCCCTTTGACGGCGTCGCCCAGTTTCGCCGGCTCGACCTCCATGTTCACATAGCGCCAATGCAGACCATGATGTCGAAACGCCGCCTCGATCATGGCGACCGTGGGATTGCCGGCGGCCCCTTGTGACATGGAGCCGACAAGTTCGTGGAGAAAGCTGGTTGGAACGGCCATCGAAGTGGTTTCCCGTGGAAGAGAGGAAAGTTGTTCGTCAGGCCAACGAATAGCGAGTTGACGGTTCGGTTCGCAAGTTGAAGCGGAGCGCGGACAGGTGCGATGGCCACTTCGATCTTCAATCCGTTCGGTTCGTTTCTCGCCGCGCAGATTTTATTCGGCCATTTCGACGAACCACTTGGACCCGTTGACCTGTCGCATGACGGTTGCTGACGATTCGGCGAAGCGAAGAATCCCCACACTTCCGGAAAGCGAGGGGTGTATCAAGCCGTCGCCGGTCTGTACGGGTAATCGCTGTTTTTTGCGCCCATTGGACATCGGACCAATGCCTAAAAAATCCCAGGGGGGCCTGGGGAGACAGAGTCCCCCCAGCTTCGGTGCGACAGCGTCGCATTTCACGCGAGATACTCCCCACCGATTCCAGAGACAGGGCACTTGTAATGGTTGCGGCCCCGCAAAGGGGGACCGCGCTGGGTAGACCGTGTCCCTTCCATTTCTCAAGCAGACCGTGGTAGAAGAGCGAACGCGATGGAGTCGGCAGTTGTGTCACTCCAGCGAAGTGTGGAGTCGAAATCCGCATCGGCCTCCTGCACCGTGTCTCACCTGAACCGGACCTTGAACATGACGAGTCGCGCCGCCACCGAATACCGCTATGAAAAGCTGACCTGGCCCGAGATCAATGACGCGGTCGATCTGGGAAAAGTCTGCATTCTTCCGGTCGGTTCGGTGGAGCAGCACGGTCCGCACCTGCCGTTGGATGTCGACATTGTGTGTCCTGTCGGGATTGCCCGGGGGGCGGGCCAGGCCCTGACCGGGAAGATCCTGGTACTTCCCGTGATGACGTATGGATATACGGGGCACGTGATGGATTTTCCGGGGACGATCAACGGGCATTACAACACGTTCATTGAACATGTGCTGGATGTGACAAAATCGCTGGCGTACCACGGTTTCAAAAAGATCCTGCTGCTCAACGGGCATGGTTCCAACATGCCGAATCTCGATTTGGCTGCCCGAAGGACCAATCTGGAGACGGACGCCGAGTGTGTCGTGACGGCATGGTGGAATCTGTTGACCGTTGACAAGACATTTCTTCCCGGCTGGCGGGAAAGTAAGTTTCCAGGCGGATGCGCGCACGCCTGTGAACTGGAGACTTCGTTGTACCTCTATCTGGATGAGGACAACGTGCGGAAAGATCTGGTGCAGAGCGGCGAGATTTCGTTCAATGCGGACGAAAGCCCGTTCAATTGGGTGGATCTGTTCGCGGCCGGGCCGGCGACGGTTGTTTCGTGGACTAGCAGTTATTCGGAGACGGGCGTGTTGGGAGCGGCCGCTCTCGCCACGAAGGAAAAAGGGGAGCGGGCATATGTCGAGGCGGTGAAGCAGTTGGTGAATTTCGTGAATTACTGGCACCCGCGACCGCGTGACGCGCGGCGGGATTTGCACCGAACTCCGCCTACGATGCCGATTCCGTGGGGACAACGGCCGTTCACTGGGAATGAGCCGGCTTGAGTCGGTTGACGTGCTGAAGAACAGATGAAGACCGGGACAGAGAAGAAATTCGCAGTTCGCATCCCTACCCGTCGCCACGCCGAGTGACTAAAGTGGGGGCCGCTTGGCCCTGCGGGGCTGGCGAGTGTTCCTTTCACAGTTCCTTTCCAGAGTCGGGTTCTCCATTCGCGAGAATCCCTTCAGATCACGAGTTCTTCTTCCATGAGGATCGCGGTACGGACGCGATCGACTATTCCGAATTGAGTCGTCGCCTGATCAGTCGATTGGAAAACAAGACGGCGACTGTCGGCGTGGTGGGCTTGGGGTACGTCGGGCTGCCTCTGGTGAATTTGTGTCACAAGAAGGGATTTCAAGTCGTCGGCTTCGACATCGACCAACGGAAGGTCGATTCCCTGAAGGCGGGGCGAAGCTACATTGGTCACATTCCCGACTCGCGAGTTCAGGAATTGGTGGCTGACGGTCGGTTTCAGCCCACGACCGATTTTTCCAAGATGCGTGAGATCGACACGGTCTCGATTTGCGTCCCCACGCCACTCGATGATTACCGCGATCCCGACTTGTCGTTCATCGAATCGACAGGCCGGAATCTGGCACCGCATATCCGTCGGGGGCAACTGGTGGTGCTGGAAAGCACGACCTACCCGGGAACGACCGAAGAGGTGTTGCGGCCGATTCTGGAACAGGGATCGGGTCTGAAGGCGGGGGTCGACTTCTTCCTGGGCTATAGCCCCGAGCGCGAAGATCCGGGGAATCCGAATTTTTCGACATCGAACATTCCCAAGGTGGTCGGTGGGCTCGATCCAGAATCCCAGGCGGTGTCGATGGCGCTCTACGGCCAAGTGGTCCCCAAAGTGGTGGGGGTCAGCTCGATGGAGGTCGCCGAGGCGTGCAAGATTCTCGAAAACACCTACCGTGCGGTGAACATCGCCCTGGTGAATGAACTGAAGGTCGTTTTCGACCGAATGGGACTGAGCATCTGGGAAGTGATCGAGGCGGCGAAGACCAAGCCGTTCGGTTTCCAGGCGTTTTATCCCGGCCCGGGATTGGGCGGACATTGCATTCCGATCGATCCGTTCTATCTCACCTGGCTCGCGAAACGCTATGGGTTGAACACGCGGTTCATCGAGCTGGCGGGTGAGGTCAACACGCGGATGCCACGCTATGTGGTCGAGCAGGTGATCAGCGGTTTGAATCGACACAGCAAGTCGGTTCGCGGGTCGAAGATCGGCATCATCGGCATCGCTTACAAAAAGGATGTCGACGACCCCCGCGAGTCGCCGGCGTTTGAGATCATCGAAGAGCTGCTGCACTTCGGTGCCGACCTCTCCTACCACGATC
>JAPLOC010001065.1:0-3425 GCA_026692825.1 Planctomycetota bacterium
ATCGGAACCGGGCTTTCGTGACTATGAGCCGGGGTTGAATGCCGACTCGGAAGCGGCAGCAGCCGCGATTCGGTCAGCGGCCGCCTGTCCCCCCGCGATCGCGCAACAGGTCGCCCCGCCCCCTCCAGATCCCAAGACCGGCCCATTCGTTGTCGACGTGGTGCTGGTGGAACCGGGTGAGTGGTGGGTTGGCTGCCACAAAGCGCGGCGGCCGGTCTCCGCGTGGCCGGGTGGCTTTTTGCCGATGAAGCTCCCCGAATCGGCCGTCTCACGCGTGTACCTCAAGATGCAGGAATCACTGTTGTGGTCGGGCTTCAAGCTGCTTCCCGGGCAAACGGTGGCCGAGCTGGGGTGTTCTCCTGGGGGTGCCTCGCAGGTGTTGCTGGAAGCGGGACTGAACGTGATCGGCGTCGACCCGGCGGATATGGATCCGATGGTAACGGTGAATTCCCGGTTCAAACACATTCGGAAGCGGGCGAAGGAGGTCTCTCGACGTGAGTTTCTGCGGGTCGACTGGCTGACATGCGATATCAACCTGCCCCCGACCTACACACTGGACACGGTGGAAGCGATTGTCAAACACCCTGGAGTCCGGCTGAAAGGCTTGATTCTGACGCTCAAACTGATCGAATGGAACCTCGCCGACTCGTTGCCCGAGTATCTGGAACGAGTCCGTCGGCTCGGTTACAAGCAAGTGCGGGCCCGGCAATTGCACCACAACCGGCAAGAAGTGTGCGTCGTCGCGAAATGATCGCGCGGCAAACGTCTCATTCACGGGTGCGGAACGCACTGACCCAACCGGCGAGCCGTTCGGCGTCAGCCGCCCGGTGTTCACGCGGGTCGGTACAACGACGGATTCCGCTTGGCTTCAATCCGCGTCGCCGTTCGGCCAGCGATCACGGAACGGCATTTTTGAAATTGCCGTACGCGAACGGCACGCTGTCACGCTGTCATTTGTTCTCGCGTCGGCGTTGACCGAATGGAAAAGGTTGTTAGAATACCGAACCTTCCCGAGGGACGGCGTGTCAGCCGTCTCAGTACTTCACGCACGGGGCGTGGCTCAGCCTGGTAGAGCGCCTGGTTCGGGACCAGGAGGTCGCAGGTTCAAATCCTGTCGCCCCGACTTTGACAGTTGTGACATCGAGTCAAGAACTGAGCCAAAACCCTCGCAATCGCGGGGGTTTTGGCGTTTCTCCTGGGCTTGGTCCGCGTCAGGCGGTGACCCGGCAGACAATCAAAGTCGCCTGAAATGCAGCGTCGGTGCAGCGCGGCAGCCGGGGAGGGAATGACTGACTGGCCCCGTTTGGGAACCGGAATGTTGCCGACCGCTCGAGGGGGGCTGTCGGTTTAGGCGATCCGGTCGCGTGTTTGCCACAGCCGGTTCTTGTTCCGCTTCGCGGGAACAACAGCAGGAGCGACGCCGCGGAGCGTCGTCGCTACAAAACCGACGGCCACCCGGTGGAGCGGACGCTGGAGTGTCGAATGATGGTGATGCCGAACGTTCGCGGGCGTCACCCAGTTTTGGGCCATTCAAACCCTGGCGGCCGACCCCGGCAAACGCGACCAGGACCTTTTGATCGCCCAGATCCGGTACCGCCAAGCGGAGAGTCGGATCAACCGACCGGTCGAGCCGTGATCCTCGGGTTTGGTTGCATGCTCGCGCCGTTGGATGAGACTTCTGGAGTCCACTTCAGTGGTGTCATCGGGCGCGCAATCGCAGGCCGTAATCAGATTACATCCGCCGCAATTCGTCAAAATCATCCGCGACGGCCGCTACCTTTCCTGTTTCGTGGTCCCACCAGAAGACTGTACACTGTAACGTCGTGGGGTCATGGGACATCGGCAGCAGAACCAGCAGGTCGCCGCCGCCATTCGCACCGATCGCGACGGCGTCGGCCGGGAATCCGTAGGTATTCCGGCGGGCCTGGTTAGTTTCGCGGTCAATACTGCTACAGGTCCGTGCGAGGCGTTTTCTGTCTGATGCGTCGAGAAATGGAAACAGCTCAAAGTGATCCACAGGCGTCGCGACCGTGCCGCCGTTCCGACGCATCATGGAGATAACGAACGACGCTGGAAATCGAACTCCCAGCTTCTGTTCTGTTTCTTGGATCCAGCGCGGGTCAACGGGAAATGGCATTTCAATTCAGGATAGTTACGACACCGTCGAAATCCCTGCCTGCCGCAACGCCAGTCGCAACGTGTTGTACCCCACCTCGCACGCCTCGGAAAGCGGCATGTCGGTGAAGCATTCGATCGCCAACGAACCGTCGAATCTCGCTTCGGCTAGCGCTTTCACGATTGAGACATAATCGAATTCGCCGCGCCCGGGGATTTTGTGCAGCCACTGAGGATACTTCCCGATGTGATCCTTCACGTGGACGTGTCGAATCCGGCTGCCGAATCGTTGGACAAAGCCCACCGGGTCAATCCCCTGAATTGCCAGATACGAGGGGTCGAAATTCACACCAAACGTCGGGGAGCCGACGTCGTCAATGAGTTTAGCGAGATCGTTGGAATTGCGGACGATCCAAGTTGGCCAGGGACCCAGGTCGATTGCCAGTCGCACATGGCGGCTGTCGCCGTGGTTGGCCGCTTCGCGAATGGCGTGAACGGTCTTGTTCCACACGACCTCCGGTGCGACTCCTTCGACCGGCCCTCCCAGATGGAAGGTGACGACATCGCCTCCCAGGTCGCAGGCAAGGTCAATCGACTGCATCAGATCGAGCGGCTGCTCGCCGAACAGGCTAGCCGTCAGTTCAGCATGCGAGACGATCGCTTCGACCCGTAGCTTGTAACGAGCCGCCGCCTGTCGGATTTGGGTTCGCCGTTCGGGCGAAACGGAATCAGAGTTCACGTGCTCGACGTCGAGCTGAAGTCGATCGGTGTAGCTGTAGGTGTAGAAGGCGAGTCGCAAGGGAGTTTGTGAACCGGTGTCGACACTTCCGCAAAGTCCCTCGGTCGCTCGCTGGACTTCGCTGTCGAACGAGGGACACTCAATCTCGGCCAATTTAGCCAGCCAAGACCGAAAGGGCCGTCGTTCGGAGAAAGACGCCTAGATTCGCGAGCCGCGGCGCTACTTGCGTGCCTGCCGGGCGGGGTCGACGCGCGCGAATGCCTTGAACCGGACCGGTTCATCCGACTGATCGACCGTGATTGAGAATTCGTCGGTGACGGCACCCGGGGTGGTCGGGGCGACCAGGGTGATCGGGATGATCTGGGTGATCTTTCCTTCCTTAGGAAGCCGGGCTTCAAAAGTGCCGGCCGTCATTTCGCTTTCGATCTTCGTGACCTTGAACGCGCGACGACCGCGGACCACCAGATTGCGTGTCACTTCGGCACCGGGCGCGACCACGCCGAAATCGAGGATTTCCGGGGTCGCGTAATAATCAGGCTCAATGCGCCCTTCGACCATCACCGGAATCTGT
>JAPLOC010001065.1:3453-6229 GCA_026692825.1 Planctomycetota bacterium
GCGGCGTCGTCGGTAACAATTGTGACCTGTTCACGGAACTCGCCGGCGGGACACGAGGGCTTCACGATCACGACCAGTTCGTAATTCGTGGTGCCATTGTTGAAGCGGCCGATTTCCGTCGCCTTCGCTTCGATATGCGGACTCTTGCAGATCAGCTCCGTGATCTTCCAGTCGGGTCGCCCGACGTGGCTCACCTGGATCTTCTTCTGCATCTCCTGTCCTTTGGGAACATTCCCAAACATCGCGCCGCCGGGAGTCAAACCGACGTCGTTGCGGATGTACGCCATCAGCGGGATCGGAACTTCGGCGTAGGCGGGGCGGTCGAACGTGATCATCATCGTCGACTTGCGTTCGCCCTGGAATTTCTGGGTGTCGACGGTCACTTCAATTTCCGTCGACTCCAGGCTCGCCAGAGTGTCTTTGGGGATTCGAACCTGAAAGCACTTGCAGGTGGTCCCTGCGGCCCGAATATGCACCGTCTGCTGCCAGATATTGGTGATCTTCAGCCGCAGCTTCGCTTCGGAGCCCTTGGCGATCGTTCCAAAGTCGTGTTCGAGCTTCGGGAACAACTTTTCGGCCCATTGGGGGTCGGGGGCGGGTTGCACCACGACAGGGGGCTGCCCGGCCGGCAGTTGCGCTTTGGCAGTCGACGCCCAGGCAACCAGACCCAGGAGGCACGTGAGAAGTGTTCGATTCATGAAGGGGAGTCCTTTCCGGAGCGAAAAATAGTAGTTTGGGAGAGCCGTGTCAATCGGGGGTTTTCACTCAAGGTCGCCTAGTCACGTTCTGATCCGGGTGGTAGATTGCCCGGCGCGACAAGGAAGTTTCCAGGAACGAGTTGAACCGGCGGCTCGATCTCCATTTCGTCAGCGAAGGATTGCTGTTCTCATGCGTCGCCGTCACCTGCTGTTGTTGTGCCCCCTGATCGCCGGGGTGTTCGCCATCGGCTCTCGGGCAGGCTTCTTCTCCACCGCATCCGCGCAGCAGCCGGCCGCTCGAGCCGCCCGTCCCGCCAAGAAACTGCGCCCCGGGGAGATTGATCCGCAGTCGAGCCGGGTCTACATCCTGGTCGGCAAGACCGGTCTGGGGCATGACCATGGAATTGAAGGCAAGATCCAGTCGGGACGCTTGAAGCTGGGAGCGACCGAAAAGGGAGGGCAGATTGAGTTCAACCTGCGGTCGTTCGTCGCCGACACCGCCACCGCCCGAGCCTATGTCGGGCTTTCTGGGAAGACCGACCAGGGGACCGCCGACAAAGTCACCAAAAACATGCTCGGTTCCGCGGTGCTGGACGTCGCGAACTTTCCGACCGCGACGTTCGAGGTGAAGTCGATCGCCCGTCTGAAATCTCGTGAGGGGGAACCGCGGCAGTTTCAGTTGGAGGGAGACTTCACCCTGCATGGCGCGAAGAATCCGATAAAATTCAAAGCCCTGGCCGACGAGGCGGATGGTTTCATCCATCTTCGCGGTGCGTTTGGGATTCTGCAGACCGATTATGGGATCACACCGTTTTCCCAAGCGTTCGGGGCGGTCGGGGTCGCCGACCAGTTGACGATTTACGGCGATCTGTGGATTGTCGCGGGAGAGGTTGAAGAGGACGAGACCCCAGTGGAGTCGGCGACCCGGCCAAATCCCAAGTCCGCTGTGCGCCGCCGGTAATCATCCCACGCCATGATCTCCTGCCCGAGTGTGACCCAGCGCGAAATCCGCGGTCACTACGAACTGAGTACGTTGTTCTATTGGCTGCTGTGGGGACGCCACATCCACCATGGACTGTGGGAAGGAGACGAATCTCCGGCGCAAGCTCAACAGCAGCTCACCGAGACACTCTGCCAACTGGGAAGGATCCAGCCGGGGAACCGCGTGCTCGATGTAGGGTGCGGCATGGGAGGATCGTCGATCCACTTGGCCAAACAGGTGGGGTGCGAGGTGACCGGCGTGACGCTCAGCCGCGTCCAGCAGACCTGGGCCAGTACGTCGGCATTATTCCACGGGGTGTCTCGGTTGACGCGATTTCTGCGGGGTGATGCCGAACGGGTCGAGTTCCCGCCCGGTTCGTTCGACGTCGTGTGGAGCATCGAATGCACGGAACATCTGTTCGACAAGCCGGCGTTTTTCAGGCGGGCCGCCGACTGGCTGGTCCCTGGGGGACGGATGGCGATTTGTGCCTGGCTGGCGGGGGATGGACTCGACGACCCGGCTCGGGCGCGACAGGTCTATGACGTCTGCGAAGGATTCCTGTGCCCGTCGCTGGGGAGCTTCGACGACTATCGAGGCTGGATGACCGAAGCCGGGCTGATTGTTGAGGAAACCTGCGACTGGACCGACCGGGTGTGGCGGACCTGGGAAATCTGCCGCGATCGTGTCGCGAAGAGTCGGGTCCGCTGGCTCGCGAAGTGTCTCGACAAGAACTCGGTGCTGTTTCTGGACCGGTTCGACACAATCTTGAACGCCTACAAAACGAAGGCAATGCGGTACGGATGCCTGATCGCGACGAAGCCGGCGGAAAGGATGTCACGATGAACCGTGCCGCTGGAATTGTGTTTGGAGCGGCGACGCAACTGCTGTTCGCCTTCACCGTGTGGCACCTCTTCTGGTTCCTGTATGGAGAGTCTCGACCGCCAAGTACCGGGGGATTGCCGTCCAATGCCGCCTGGGCGATTCTGTTCGCCATTCCGCACAGCGTGCTGCTGCACCCCGCGACCCGCAAGCGGCTCTCGGGAGTGATCTCCGTGGCGTTCTATGGCTGCTTTTTCTGCGTCGTCACCTGTGTTAC
>JAPLOC010001066.1 GCA_026692825.1 Planctomycetota bacterium
CCCGATCAACGGCTCGCAAGTCGCTGCATGTCAGCAGGTTACGATGGTTTCCGCGTGTTTGGCCACCTCTCCGCAGGGAGCGGAAACGGCGGCGGTGATTCGTGACCGCGGTTTGGGATCCGGATTCTTGTTGGATTCGGCACAAATTTTGCTCCTCATTCTTGGCAAGCTGCCGAGGAAGAGAGCGGCTTCGAAGGGAGGTCGTTGGCACCATGGCTCACTATCACAATCCTGCGATTCGACAACTGAAGGATCAACAGGTTCGGTTTGTACCCCGGGATGTGCGACTCGATCAGATCGATCGCGCCGAACGCCTGGTGAATGAATTGAACGTGGGTGGTACGTACCACTACCAGGAACTGTGCCAGCAGATCACGATGTACCGCCCCGAAATGTATCCCGATCTCATTCTGACCGGGGAAGAGGCGGCACATGATTTGCGGCTCTTCATTGAGGATCTTTCCGACAGCGCCGACATACCGGCGGAAAGCTGCACCGAAGAGGTGCTGACCGTCGAAGACTTGAGTCGTCAGTTCAATGTTTCGACCAAAACGGTCGACCGTTGGCGGAATCGAGGTTTGGTCAGTCGGCGATTTGTGTTCGGGAACCGGAAGCGTGTGGGATTCCTGCGGTCTTCCGTCGAGCGATTCATCGCCCGGCAGGGGCCGGGGTTCGAAAAGAACGGTGGGTTCACCCGCATGAGCGATACGGATCGCGACGAAATCATCACCAAGGCGCGTCGCTTGGCTCAGGCCGGCGGCTGCCCGACCGAAATCAGCCGTCGGCTGGCCCGTCGTATGGGCCGCGCCGCCGAGACGATCCGGTCGACACTCAAACAATATGACCAGGAACATCCGGATTCCCCGGTGTTCCCGGAAGCGCAAATGCAACTGACGGATGACGTCAAGAACGAAATCTATCGCGGGTTTCGGAAAGGGATCAACGTGCAACGCCTCGCAGAAAAATACGGTCGGACTCGAACCAGCATCTACCGCATTGTCTCCGAAGTGCGGGCACAGCGGCTGGTGGATCAACCCATTGACTGCATCTTCAACCCGGAATTCGAAGCGCCGGACGCCGACGAGTTGATTCTCCACACGCCGGCTCCGACGCCCGAAAAGATCACGAACCCCAAGGTTCCGCCCGGACTCCCTCCGTACCTGGCGGGGCTGTATCGCATTCCGCTGCTCACCAAAGAGCAGGAAGTGTACTACTTCCGAAAGTTCAACTTTCTGAAGTTCTCCGCCGCCCGTCTCCGCGACCGGCTCGACGTCTCGCGAGCCAAAGCCGCGCTGATGGATCAGATCGAAGCGTACTTGGATGAAGCAAACAAAAACAAAAACCTGCTGATCCGCAGTAACCTCCGTCTGGTGGTCTCCATTGCGAAAAAGCACGTCAAACCAACCGGAAACTTCTTCGAAATGGTGAGCGACGGAAATCTCTCGCTGATCCGTGCCATCGAAAAGTTCGACTACGGGAAGGGATTCAAATTCTCGACCTATGCGAGCTGGGCGATCATGAAGAACTACGCCCGCTCGATCCCCGCCGAGAATACGTATCAGGATCGCTACCGCACTGGCAGCGACGAACTGTTCCTCGCGTCGACCGATCGCCGCTCGGATCAATTCGAGCAAGAGCGTGTCAATACGCAACA
>JAPLOC010001067.1:0-1068 GCA_026692825.1 Planctomycetota bacterium
CTCGGTTCCAATCAGCGACTCGACCCGATCGATCACCGGTTTGTTCGACCATGCGAGAAACTCTTCCTTAAGTGGCATCACGACGATGCACGCGTCCCCCTTCTCGCTCAGCAGCAGGGGGCCGACGGTTTTGTTGTCGGGGGTCTTCACCTCCAGCGACGGATCTTTCAGCAGCTCGGCGCTAATCTGTTCCAGCCGGGGGGCGAGGACCGAGCGGCTGAACTCTCGATCTTCTTCATCGAGCGGTTTCTGGTACCGCCGCACGACGACGACGATGCTGCTTTTCAACAAGTCGTCGGGAAACGCCTCGGCCAGTAGACGTTCCCCCGCCAGACTCTGCATGTCGGCGGGAAGAAACGTGAATTCCCCATCCTGTGCGACATCTTTCCAGTTGGGAACAACGCCCGGGCCGACCACGGGGTCGAACCAGCGATTATGCAGTCCCACGGCGGCGAGGAACACCAGCCCCCACAGGGCCAGGAACCAACGCCAATGGTGAGAGACGAAATCCCCGAGACGGGCAAACATCAAATCGAAGACTCACGGGAAACCCGCGCCGACCGCTCCGTTGACAACCGGCGGACCAGGCCCGCCCCGGAAACCGCATCGAACGCGTTTGCGACAAGAAAACCGGACACAGCAGCGTAACCGCACCAGACCGGCGGCGTCAATTCTCCCGCGACAATGCGAATTCCCGCCGGGACGCTGGGGGTGTCGGTTTAGGCGATCCGGTCGCGTGTTTGCCACAGCCGGTTGTCGTTCCGCTTCGCGGGAACCACAACCGGAGCGACGCCGCGGAGCGTCGTCGCTACCAAACTGACATTTCCCACTTGGCGGGGCCTGCGACTGACCGTTTGAACCCCTACAGCGGCATCAGCGGAAGCTCTTGCCGCAATCTCAACTGCCCGCAGGCCGCGTCGATATCCGCCCCTTTTCGTTTGCGCACTGTGGTGGTCACCCCACTCTGTTCGAGAATGGCGACAAATTCCCGCAAGCGCTCGGCGAAGGGATCTGCGTATGGCAGCTCTGTCACCGAATTCATAGGAATCAGGTTGACATGGGCATTGC
>JAPLOC010001067.1:1100-5001 GCA_026692825.1 Planctomycetota bacterium
CCGCTCGCGCAACACGACGTATTCATAGGTGACGCGCCGGCCGGTGGTTTCAAAATACGCGTCGGCGGCCGCCAAAACCGCCTCGATGCCAATCTTGGAATTCACCGGAACCAGTTCATTCCGCAATGTGTCGTTGGGAGCGTGCAACGACACCGCCAGGTTGTACGACTTGTCGATCTTCGCCAGTTCGCGAATCTTGTCGGGAAGACCGACGGTCGAAATCGTCACCCGACGGGTCGACATCCCGAGCCCACCCTTCTCCTCCAGCGATTCCAGCGCCCGCAGCAGATTCGCCAGATTCGCCAACGGTTCCCCCATCCCCATCACGACCACATTCGTGATTCGCTCCAGCGGCGAGAGCAACCGGTCGAGATGCAAGACCTGTTCGAGGATCTCGCCGGTCGAGAGGTTTCGGGTCAGCCCCAGCATCCCACTGGCGCAGAAGACACAGCCCATCCCACAGCCGACCTGCGTGCTGATGCAGATCGTTCGGCGGTCGTCTTCCCGCATCAACACACACTCAACGTGTTCCCCATCGCGCAGCTTGACCAGCAGTTTCTCGGTCCCATCGACCGACTTCTGGTGCTTTGAGATGGTCGAAGAAAAGATCGCGAATTCCGTGGCCAGCGCCTTGCGGAGTGGCGCGGGGACGTCGGTCATCGCGTCGCAGTCGTTGACCCGTTTCCCATAGATCCACTTGCGAATCTGGTCGGCACGGAACTTCTGAGCCCCTTGCGCAACGCACCACTCCTCCAATTCGCGCCGGGTGAGGTCGTTGAGCAGTCTCCGGTCGGCGGCTGCGGGGGCGTCACTCGTCGTCGGAGTCGTCGTCGTCATCTTCATCCACAAAGGGAACCACCGGCGGCAGATTGCCGGTGCGGTCTTGCTCGTCGAGTTCGTCGAGCAGCGCCTTCACATCGGGCTCTCGGGGATCGAACTTGGCCAGTTTCTTAAGAATCTCGCGCCCTTCTTCCCGCTTGCCGCGAGAAATCAGGCAGCGTGCCACGCCGCGCCCGGCCAGGAAGAATTCGCGATTGTACTCCCGGCCGGCGGGCAGAATCCCCTGGAACGAACTTCCGAGACTCTGGAGACCGATTTCGTAGGCGAAGCCAAAATGCCCACGGGCGAGCGCGATGTCTTCGTCTTCGAGCGCGAGTTCGCCCAGCAGGTTGTGCGCTTCGAGAAACCCCCGGCAGTCGGCGACGAGGTAGAGCAGTTCGTCGCGGGCGATCTCGGGCTCGCCGCCAGCGATCATCTTGCGAACTTCGTCGAGGTCTTCCTCGCGTTCGAACGCGCAGGCGGGGGGCAACAGCGCGAATCGATTGCCGTCAACTCGTCGGACGCGTAACAGCCCGGGCGCGACCGGAGCTTTGCCGCGCGGTCGATTGACGCTGGGACGCCCTCCTTTTCCCGCACCTTCGGGGCGGTTGGGGCGTTGTGGTTTCTTTCCTGGTGGTGGCATAACCGGGCATCTTCCCGGTTGGGACGGGAGAATGTCAACGAACATTGCCGGATTTGGACAATAAAGGGGCGTCTACCGGTGGACATGCTTTACTGACACGTTCGCATATTTGTTGCCTCGTCACCGGAAATAAAATGGAGTATCTATCGACAAATGTGGCGCCATCGAACCGAAGCTGGGGGGACTTTTCCCCCCCAGACGCCCTTGGGATTTTTTCAACCACCCACCTGAATAAGCGTCAAATCGCTCGCTCACGGTGTGAGCAGAGATTGGGAACCACGAAAGGCACGAAACACACGAAAAAGAAAGGGGTTGCCGGTGCACGCCAGCGACGGCCCGATGCACCCTGCGCTTGCCGGGCGTCGACTCAAAAATCCTGCGATCGCCCGCGCGACTTGTCGGCAGGAGCCGGTTTACCCCCGGTCCCTTTCTTCTTCTCGGGCTGAGGCAAACTCCAGATCCCCTTTTTCTCGCGTGTCGCCGCATTTTCCGCCGCGCGGAAGCTATCTTTCATCGCGTCGCTGTAAGGGTGGTTGTACAGCACTCGAGCCAATCCCTGTTGGATCAGCTCTTCACCGAGGAAGCGGTCCCCCACGTAGACATGCGCCAGCGTTCGGCCATAGTTGTCGAGCCGTTCGCCGTCGAAGACCAATTTGATCTGTCCCTGTTCGATCGCCCGTTGGGTGTACGCGGAAGCCTCGGGGCCGAACGGTTGAATGGGGGTTCCTTCCCGCTTGGTTTCAGGGGTGTCGATCCCAATCATGCGAACGCGGGTGCCGTCTTTCAGCAACAGCGTATCCCCATCGACAATCCGGCGCACCTGAACGATTTTTGACTCACCGGGAGGTAGAGGTGGAGTCGCCGGTGGGGAACGCTCGGTAGTCTGTCGGGTCGGTTCGTCAGGTGGCGCGGAATTGGTCGTCTCTGGAGAGCGGCCCGCCCCGCTGGGTGGTGGCGACACCGGTCCGGGCTCTCGCGCCGCCGACCACAATCGCCACGCGATAAGGACAACGAGCGCGGTCCCGGTCAGAATCCGCCGCCATCGAGCCGGGTCGCGAAACGCGCCGCTCGGCGGGCGCTGTGAGGCGGATTGAGGTTTGACCATCGCCCGGTGAGTTTCAATTCTCGCTGAAGTTCAGCCGTCGCAGCGCGTCCCGGCGGAGGGGATCCTTCACATACTGTGAGTGGCAGCGGGGACAGAGATCGTACCGAAACGTCTGCGAATGCAATTCTTCCAGTTCGTCACCAGAGAATTCGAGTTCGGTCAGTTCGGCGGCGATCTCCTGCAGATGATCGACATCCAGATCCGCCTCGCTCACCTCGGCGGGTTCAAACGCCGGAAAGACTTCGAGTCGAACGACGAATCTCTGATCATCGAGTGGTTGACCGCACGAGTCGCACGAGAAATGCAGCATGGAATCTTCGCCTTGCGCAAATCGCACTGGCAGAAATCGAGTGTTCGTCAGCGCGGAGAAGAGGACGTGATTACAAGGACGAGATCGATTCTAAGCACAAAGCGGGAAGCGTGGAAAGCCACAATTCCGAATTTCTTTTCCCAATTTTTGAGCGAGCGATCCGCTCCCCGCGCCGGCACCAGCGTCCCCTACCCAACGCCCCGGAGCGCCTGGGGCAGTTGAATCGTCCCCTCGTAGAGCGCACGACCGATAATCGCGCCGTTCAATGTCGGAGCGCGCTTCCCCGCCGTCACCAGATTCCGCACGTCGTCCAGCGTTGTCACCCCCCCCGAGGCGATTACAGAAAACCCCAGGTGCGCCAATTGCTCCATGTCGGCGATCGTCGCCGCATCCACCCCCTGCATCATTCCGTCATTCGCGATGTTGGTGTAGACCAGCGCCGCCAGCGGCATGTCGGCGTACTGCTTCGCCAGTTCCAAGGCCGGGGTCTTGGAAACATCCAGCCAACCCTCGGTCGCCACCATCGAGTCGCGGGCGTCGATTCCCAGCACGAGCCGCTGGGGGAACTGCTCGGCCATCTGGCGAAACCACTCGGGCTGCTTGAGTGCCTGCGTCCCGACAATGACCCGGTCGACTCCCACGTCTTCGAGCATCAGTCGAATCGACGCTTCGTCACGAATGCCGCCCCCCAACTGACACGGAACGTGGAGCCGCTTGACGATCGCCCGGATCGCCTCGACATTGACCGGCCGCCCCGCCTTGGCCCCATCCAGATCGACCAGATGCAGCCGCTCGCCCCCTTCCGCCTGCCAGCGTGCCGCCATCTCGGCGGGATCGTCGCCAAAAACCGTCTCGCGCGCATAGTCCCCCTGTTTCAGACGAACGCAACGGCCGCCTCGAAGATCAATCGCCGGTAGAAGTGTGAGCATCGAATTCGAAATGTGAAAAATCTGGGGAAGCGTGCTGCTGGACGCCAATCGGCGGTACGCGACGGGGCGAACAGACGCGCCGCGAGGGGGCCGAC
>JAPLOC010001068.1 GCA_026692825.1 Planctomycetota bacterium
CTGTCAAATTCTCTCCATTCGACGTACGCACTCCCAGAACCGCACAAGCACATTCCGCAGTTCGGTCAGAATTGCATGGGATGCGAATCGTCTCATTTGACGCGGCGTGGAGGATTGTCGGAGAACGCGATTTTGTAGTGACGACATTCCGCAGCGTCGCTTCGGTTGCGCAAACAGCGCTGAACCGATATACTCGTCCGCATCCCATTGCCGGGGACTGCGAGAGTGGCGGAATTGGCATACGCGCCAGACTTAGGATCTGGTCCCGAAAGGGTTGAGGGTTCAAGTCCCTCCTCTCGCACTGTTTTCCGTTGAACGCTGATCGAATCGTTTCTCCGAGAGACCGTCTCATGTCCCTCCACGCGACCCGCCGTCAGTTCCTCAAGACCTCCACCGCCCTGGGTGTCGGGGCGTTTATCGCCGGCCCCGATCTGTTCGCGGTCGAACGATCTCCCCTGGAGCGACTCAACGTCGCGTCGATTGGTGTCGGCGGGAAAGGGGCGAGTGACTGCGACCACATCGCGTCGTTCGGCAATCTGGTGGCGATTTGCGACATCGACGACCAGCGGCTGCAAGCCAAAGGCCAGACGCACCCGAAAGCACAGAAGTTCCACGATTTTCGCGAGATGCTCGACAAACTGGGCAAAGACATCGACGCGATCACCGTCAGCACCCCCGACCACACCCACGCGGTCGCCGCGATGGCGGGACTGCGGGCCGGCAAACACGTCTACTGCCAAAAGCCGCTGACTTGGTCGGTCAAGGAGGCACGGGCATTGGCTCAAGTCGCGCGCGAGAAAAAGGTCTGTACCCAAATGGGGAACCAGGGGACCGCGCTCGACGGATTCCGAACGTCGATTGAAGTGATTCGCGCGGGGACGATCGGCCAGGTGACCGAGGTGCATGTCTGGACCGACCGATGCGGACCTTACTGGAAGCAGGCACCCGATGTCGTCGCCCGGCCGGCGGACGCCCCCGCCGTTCCCGCGCACGTCAAATGGGATCTGTTCCTCGGTCCCGCACCCGAGCGGCCGTATCATCCCGCGTATCACCCGTTCGCCTGGCGCGGATGGCGTGATTTCGGGACGGGGGCGCTGGGGGATATGGCGTGTCATACGGCGAATATGGCGTTCATGGCACTGCGGCTCGGATCTCCGACCTCGATCTCGGCGGAACATTCACCCGTGAATTCGGAAACTTTCCAGCAGTGGGCGACAATCACCTACGAATTCCCCGCGCGGGGAAACCTGGGGCCGTGCAAACTGGTGTGGTGGGAAGGGATGCGCGACGGGAAGCGCAACCTCCCATCGCCCGAGCTGATGTTCGGCGAAAAGCCGTCGAACAGCGGTTTGTTGCTCAAGGGAACGCAGGGGACGCTCTTTTCCCCCAGTGACTACGGCCAGAGTTACGTGCTGTTTCCCAAGAAGGACTTCGAGGGATTTGCCGAGCCGACCAAGGTGTTGTCTCGGAACGGCAATGACAACAACGACTACAACCAGAAGAAGGAGTTTGTGGCCGCGATCAAGTTGGGCCGGCCGGAAATCGCGCTGGCGAATTTCGATTACGCGGGCCCGTTCACCGAGGCGATGCTGCTGGGGAACATTTCCATCGTCACCGGCAAAAAGCTGGAACTCGACGGTGCCGGCCTGAAGTTCACCAACGCCCCCGAGGCAGACAAGCTGCTGCACCGCGAATACCGCAAGGGTTGGACGCTGTAGGACGCTTCGCGATCGAATCGATCGCGTACCAGCGGAGTTAAGTTGCAAGACCGGCGAGACGCACAGCGTTTCGTCGGTCTTTTTTTGGTCGTTTCGCAATTGACTCTTCACCGCAATTACGGGTAGTTTCCGCCCGCGAGTCCTACGATGGCGGAGTTGAGTTCGCGTCGGTGGATGTCATTTGTGTCACCCCACAGGAATTCTGATCATGCGTCGCAGTGTCTTGGCGCTGTTCGCGGTTGCGTTGACGTTGAGTGTGTTGGGGCCGACTGTTGGTCACGCCTCGGTGGTCACCTACAAAATCGACGTGACGGTCACGAGTGCCCCCAACTCGCCTGGATTGGTGGCTCCCTGGGCCTTCGGGGCACTCCCCCAAGTGTTTCACGGAACCTTCGACGCGGATGATACAGTTGCCGGGAATATCAGCAATCTGCAGTTGGTTGTCGGGGGCGTTGACCTCGCGGCCAACCATCCCACGCCACTGTTGTTTCCGTTCAATCCCGCGACGCTCGACTTGCGGTTCACACTGCTGAAACTCGGCCCCGGCTTTGTTGTTCAGTCCGGACTGTTTTTCGGCGATTTCACTCCCAGTGGTCCCCATGCTCCATCAAATTACGTGCTGGCGTTTGACGACTCGACTTCGGGGCCATTGGATCCATACTACAACTCGCACTACAACTGGTCGGGAACCTTTGAAGTGAGCGCACCGGGTGGAGCGGCCACCCCGGAACCATCCACATGGATCCTGTCGCTCATCGGTATCATTGGGCTGACTGCGTACGGCCGACGAAAGATCCGACAGGTGTCGCAGATCTGCTGACGATGTGGCGGACGGCGTTCCTACGACGCCGCGGTCTGGACGTCTTCGGCAGAGTTGAGTGGAGACAGATTGTAACGCCGTATCGGAAACGACTGCTCGCACGACGTTGAAGTCAAAGACCGGGTGACGCGGATAGGCCGAACTTCAAACGGAAGTGCATACGACATTGAAAACAGAGCCGCGCACGCAGTAAGCGTTGATCGGCCTTCGCTTACTCCATGCGCGGCAATTGGCCGATCGTTTTTGCGGCGCGTGGTACAAACCCGCCGTCGGGCGCGACATGTGGCGGACGGCGTTCCTACGACGCCGCGGTCTGGACGTCTTCGGCAGAGTCGAGTGGAGACAGATTGTAACGCCGCATCGGAAACGACTGCGCGCACGGCGCGAAGGTCAAACACCGGGTCACGCTGATCCGACCTGTCCGCCGGCTGCGCCGTCAGGCGCGACGCCGCGGAGCGTCGTCGCGACAAAAGGGACGTCGTCGCGACATGGACCGCTTCCGCCGGGCTTTGCCTCTTCGCCGTCTCCAATCCCCAAATCCCGCCCCAATCTTCCCCCCGCAAAGAAAAACGGGTGAGGGGGACCCCCATCGAAGGCAACGACTCCACCCTGGGTAATGCAGTGATTTTCCTTCACCCGCATTACCCCTTTTCTAGGGCTGTCGGCCACCTTCTCCCCGAAAGCGGAGAGAAGGATCCGATTCAAGTCGAACTGCGTAACCCCCCTCTCCCCGCGCACCAGCGGTGGTTTGCCACCGTTCTCCTTCACACTCCAGCGTCGTCGTGACAGGTGGCGGACGGCGTTCCAAAGCCGCTGCAACAAATCCTGCATCATCGCGTTCGGCCGAAGTGACCAGCCTCGGTCCCTCACAAAACCCGCGACCGCGTCCGATCACGTCCGAGCGCGTTCTTCATGATTGGGCTGCTGCACCGACGTCGCTTGTCTTCCGTTTTGCCGTCCGCCACAATCGGCATGGGCCGGTGCGATGGCCCCGGAGTTGGAAACATCAGTTTTTTCGCCGGGTTTCGATTCACGTGACAGCCGATGATACCGTCGACGGATTGGAAGCGCTACGCAGCGGCGGGACGGAACCACAACATCTGGATGACACAAAACTGCGGCAAGTGTATCCCCGTTTTTGCTCGTTGCAGACGGCGAACGGGCATATCGGCACCGGGTTTCTCGTTGGCCCCAGGCGAATCCTCACCGCGTACCATGTGTATCAACAGGCTCAAGGTGCCGGCGGGCTGAAGTTCGCGATATTCGAACTGGTCGACGACCCCGGTTCGCCACGCGGCTTCTTCGAACTGACCAGTCTGACGCTGGTCAACGACCAACAGGTTTTCGTCGTCGGGCACCCTGGCGAATTTCAGTCGACTGTGCCCCAGGCGCGTTCGCTGACAACCACCGTGGGCCACATTCGCGACCACAACAGCCAGATCCACCGCCTGGCCCATTCCGCCGACACGACTCCCGGCTCCAGCGGGTCGGCGGTACTGACGGTCGATCTGCAACTGGTCGGGCTGCACCACCACGGCGAACCCGGCGCGGGGCAAAACAACCATGCGATTCCCATCTGGTCGATCCTGGAACATTTGATCGGCACCAAAGAGGACTGCCGGTTCTCGTTGGTCCAACTTTCAAAACAGAGTTCCCGCAAGTTGAGAGTCGCGATGGACCTGAAGACCGACGCTCGCATCGATTCGATTCCCGAATCGCTGCGGACGTACGTGCCGGCGGCGTCATTGGAAGATTCGAGCGCGGGGCTGGAGCCGCTGGCAACCGAAAACGTCGCCATCGACACGACAGTCTCAATCCAATCGGAAACCGTGCGTCCTGGTTCGTTCCCC
>JAPLOC010001069.1:0-3013 GCA_026692825.1 Planctomycetota bacterium
AGCCAGAAAACCTCCCCGCTCCTGGCGGTCAATTCGAACCAGGCCTGTTCGTCCCCCTGGATCAACTGCCCGGCGGCCTCGCACGGTGCGTCGATGGGGTACGGATTCCCTTGAGTCCGGTGTTCACGTCCGATTCCGCGGACAGCAACGTCGGTCACAGAGAGGGGCAGGGGGGCGTTGCCGTCGGGAAGATGACAGGTCAGCAGATCCGCATCGACCTGAGTCGCCGCCAGCCGCAGTCCCGAGGCATCCGGGTCTCCGGCCGGCGCCGTGACCTCGATCCACAACGGATTCGCCGGCAGATTTCGCCCGTACACAGCCACGCGCGTGGCCACTCCCGCCTGGATCACCGGTGGTATGGCGTACTCAAAACGAGAACCGGTGTCGATCTCCAGTCGGTAGAAATGGTTGGCACCCCCAGCGAACGACAGGTCGTGGATCCGCGCGAAATACTCACCCGATTCCGGGGCGACAAAATCAACCACCGGGTCCAGTCGCGGCGATTCCCGAGCCGCCATGACGCGTGTTCCCATAGGGCCTGTCACATCGACAACCGCTCTCAATTGCGAATCGATCCGGTCGGCGAAACAGTCGACAACAACACGCTGTCCCTTGCGCGCTTCAAATCGGTAGCAATCGACGTCGCCGGCTTTCTCAATTCTCCCATTGAGAGTGGAATCCAGTTCGACTTTCTCGGCATCCGCAGGATTGTCGTTGGGTTGAGACTCGGCCTGTTCGCGAAGCCGACCCACGACGAATGTACGGGGGGACGAAATTCCAAACGCTCCGACAGCCCGCACATCGTAACTGCCGGTTCGAACGCTTTCAGGAATGGTGATTTGAAACCGCCCGGGCGCAAGGCGTTTTGCCACGATTCGCGGTTCGCCACAGAGCAATCGATCGGCTCCTTCGATCCCCGCCCCCTCAACGGCGACCTCAACCGAAGTGCCCCGCTGTCCCCCTGCCGGGAACACGGAGTTCAGTACGGCGGGTGCCGGTTCCGCATGGGCGAGCCGACCGCCCCCCGAGAGCGCCGCGACACCCGCAGCAAACACCGTCAGGAATTTGAGTAAGCCCGATGGTTCAGGCATTCAGAATCTCGTGAAGTACACTGGACGCTTCGGTCACCGGGAATGGATGAACACACATCAGAGTTTACTGATCACTGAGGGGAATAGGCAAGGGGGCGTAGCATGGATTGTTGACTCCGCCCGGTGTCAAATCCTGCGATTCCCGTTCCATGCACCGGCGGCCATCGGACTTGCCCAAGACCCGATACACCGACCCCTTCGACACGGGTTCAGAATGTGGGTGTGCGGCTCTGACAGTGCGTACGACCGACGGAAAGAATTTGACAGGATGAAGAGGATGAAATGGATGAAATGGATGAACAGGATGGAGTTGCTCACCATTCGTACTCTCTGGATACATCCGAATGCGTGGAAATTTCAGGATTTTCAAATCAAGTGCCCCACAGGCCTTGAAATCTCCTCCCCCAACTGTATTATTGTGTTAATACAACGCGTGTCGCGGTCCACTGTCGTCCTCCGGAACCAGACTGTGCGGATTCATATCTCCACCACCGATGGCGTGCCGATCTATCTGCAGATCGTCAACCAGATCAAATACCTGGTCGCCTCGGGAAGTCTCGCCCCGGGGGCCGAACTTCCCGCGATTCGCGTCCTCGCGGAACAGCTCATCGTCAATCCCAACACCGTCGCCCGCGCGTATCGCGAACTGGAATCCGCCGGGGTTGTCGAAAAACGTCGCACCGCCGGCACGTTTGTCTCAGATCAAACCTCGCCACTCGCCCGCCGGGAACGACTGAAGATTCTCGCCGAGCGCGTCGACGCGCTGCTCGCCGAGGCGGGCCAGATGGCGATTTCGTTCGATGAACTTCTCACGCTGGTTCGGCAACGACAAACGGTCCTCGAATCCTCCCGCGAAAAGGAATGACTCCATGTCTGAAATCACGATTCCCGCGGAATCCCCCCTGATCGACATACGCGGAGTCACCCGCCGCTTTGGCGAGAAGACCGCGCTCCACAACATCTCGTTGACGATCCCCAGTGGAGGAGTGTTTGGTTTGATCGGTGGCAACGGCGCGGGGAAGACCACGCTGATCAAGCACCTACTTGGACTGTACCGCCCGCAGTCGGGTTCTGTTCGGGTTTTCGGTCTCGATCCTGTGCAAGATCCGGTGGGAACTCTGGGTCGGATCGGCTATCTCTCTGAGGATCGCGATCTTCCCGATTGGATGCGCGTGGGTGAGCTGATGCGGTACACCCAGGCGTTCTTCCCCAAGTGGGACGTGAAATACGCGCAGGAACTCCAGCAGGCCTTTGATCTCGATCCCCTGGCGAAGGTCAAGACGTTGTCGCGTGGTCAGCGGGCGCGCGCCGGCTTGTTGATTGCCCTGGCACATCGTCCCGAATTGCTCGTTCTCGATGAACCCTCTTCGGGACTCGACCCAGTCGTCCGGCGGGACATCCTGGGGGCGATCATCCGCACCATCGCCGACGAGGGGCGGACTGTTTTGTTCTCGTCCCATCTGCTCGACGAAGTGGAACGGGTCGCGGATCGGCTGGCAATCATCCATGAAGGCGAGATTCTGCTGACCTCTTCACTCGATGAGATCAAAGAGTCGCACCGTCGCCTGACGTTGCGATTCAACAGCCCCCACGCCGCCGCGCCTGTGCTCGGGTCCGTTCTCGCCTCCGATGGACATGACACCGAGTGGACCTACATCTGTCACGGCAAAATCGACGAACTGCGAAGGTCGGCGGTCGCGGCGGGGGCGACTGTTGTCGACGAGGCGGCATTGTCGCTCGATGAGATCTTTGTCTCGCAGATTCAATCACAACGGCGTTAAACCAACCGGTCCGCATCGCGAAATCACACGAATTCCATCACCTCACCGGGAACCAATACCATGCGATCGATTCCCATCGCACTGACCTGGGAAATGCTGTGCAAGGGACGCTGGCTGCTCCCCTTGATGGCACTGGCGGCC
>JAPLOC010001069.1:3065-4118 GCA_026692825.1 Planctomycetota bacterium
CACATGACGCTCGTCCAGATCGGTGGGGTCATCTTCAGTGTCGCGGTCTTTGGTTCGCAACCACGCCCGGCGACTCTTTACACTCTGCCGATCCGGAACTCGACCCTGGTCGTCTGGCTGTTGCTCCCCTCCGCGCTGACGATGGCGCGGCATGCGTACCTCAGCGGTACAATCGTCAATACAGTCTACCAGTTTGACTGGCCAGTCGTCGGACCGGCGCTCCTGGCGGCGGTCGCCGTCGCGACGTTGCAGGCTGTTTTGATTTTCACAGAAAAGTCGTTGTGGGTTGTCATCGCGATCGGGGCGATTGGACTGGTTCAGGGGATCTGGTTCAAAACGCGGTACGGAGAGCTGGCAGGTCCCGCGACGCGGATGTGGACGGAAGTCAGTTTGTGGGACGCGGGATTTCTGATGGCGATGGCCGGGGGGGCGTTCGCTATGGGTTGTGCCGGCGTGGCCCGCAATCGGCGGGGTGATCCGCCGTTTTCGATAGGAGTCGTCAACTGGATCGACCGGCGGTTTGAATCTTCACCCGCGTTGGGAAAACCGTTTCAGAATCCTCTCGCGGCGCAAAACTGGCATGACTGGACCCACCGTGGATGGATACAGCCGGCGGTCTCCTGGATTGGCATCATCGGAGGGGGATTGCTCTGGCTGATTTTCAGTCGCGACATCAACCTACTGGCTGAGGGGGTGACCGGAGGGGGCTTGATGTTGCTCCCGGGAGCGCTCGTGGCCGCAATGGCACTGGGCAATCTCGGCGCAAACGAATCACGGTACGACATGCGGACGTTTCTGGCGACTCGACCACTGACCAACCTCCCACTGGTCCATTCTCTGTTAAGAACAGCGGCGTGGAGTACGCTGATCGCCTGGGGACTGTGGCTGGCGACACTCGGTCTGGTTTGGGCCTTTGTCTTGGTGTTCGACAGGCACGGGGTGAAGTGGATACTGTGGCGCGAATACAGCGTCTGGCTTGTCCCGGGGCTGTTGCTGCTTCCCTGGGTGATCCTGACCAACGGGGCAACCGCGTGCGTCGCCGCCCGGGTCACG
>JAPLOC010001070.1 GCA_026692825.1 Planctomycetota bacterium
CCGCATCGTGCGGACAAACGCACTACGAGGACTCGAAGAGAACTGGCCCGCGCGAAACGCTTGGGGAGAGACGCGTGGATCAAAATCCACGCGACAAAGCGCCCCGACGAACCTGACAGCCCCAATTACGGCGACGGCGATTCCCGCAGTTTTCGCATTTTTTCCAGCAGAGCGACCGGCAGTTGCTTGTCGATGTGCCCGAAGCGGAGATTGATCTCTTCGAGTGCGAGGGCGCCATCAGCCTGTTCCACCGCAGCCGCGTGGTTTCCCGCGGCGTCGAGCATCGTCGCCCATTCCGCGAGGATCTCGGCATGGGTGGGATGCCGCGTGGCGGCCTCGGCATAGGCGTTGGCGGCTTCAGTCGCGTTCTGTTTGTCTCCCGTCGCGACGAACTTCGACTGCCAGGTTTCCCCTAGCGACCGCCAACCCCCCGCATGCCCGGGATTGCGGTCAATCGCCGCCTTGCGGAACTCGAGGCACCGTTCGAAATCCGAGTCCGCCTTGGAGCGCGACCACTTCCCTTGAGCCAAGCCGGCGAGTCGTTCACAAGGGAGCGGTGCCAAAGAGTCGCTGTCCATGGCTTGGCGGTAGCTTCTCTCCGCCTTGCTGATCGCTCCCTGCCCCATCTGAAAATCACCTTCCGCGATCTGATAGTCGCGCGCGATGACCGGTGAGAGGCCATACGAAGTTGTCAACACGGCGAGGAGGGCACTGACCAGAGCCATAGCCAAACCGAGTTTGCGGGTCGTTGTAGATTCCTCGACGACAGCCGACACCACGGGCAGGCTCAACAGCATCACCAATTGCACGATCGCCGGCATCCCGATTCCCCCCGCCGCCAGGAGGTGAACCAGAATTCCAACCAGAATCGCCCCCCGAAATCCTGACGCGGGTTCCTGAATTCGGAGTCTTCCCGTCGCAACCCAGGCGACCAGAAACGCACCGAAAATCCACAACAACTGGAACTGTTGATCGAGATCGGACGACAGTCCCAATAACCCCGCGAACGAAACGACGCACCCCCAAAGTTCCGGCCGGTTGATTCGCCAGACGCTGGTCTCTGTCTTCTCGGAAGAGTCGGCACGTGAACTGAAAATCGCTCTCGCCGCGAGCAGCCAAAGCGCTCCCACCGCAATCAGTCCCAGCAAGCCACCACTCGACCAGTGATCAAAAAACAGGTTGTGCGGGTCGGCGATTTCTTCGCTCGATTCCGGTAGTTTCCAGGGCAGGTACGATTGCCGAAAGTTGCCAGGGCCAACGCCGACCACCCATCGCCAGGGATGGGCCGGATCAAACAACATCCGCCAGGTTCCGACCCAGTACTCGCCCCGATAACGCAACGACTTGAACGCCTCCAAGAGAATGAACCGGTCGAGGCCCCCGGTCAAGGCGGCGACACTGACCAGTAGGAGTACGAGACCGGCGACCGCCGCTGCGACGACTAAGCCTCGTCTCGATGTGGTGGTTCGTTTCCGAAATCGTAACGTGATCGCAATGAGAACCACGACCACCAGCGAACCTCCCCACGCGGTTCGGCTCTTCGTCAGCAGCAGGCAGTATCCAATCAGCGAAATCGCGAGGCCAAAGCACAGCCAGTGGGCGATCGATTGCCGGTTGTCCGTGAGTCGCGGGAATACGGAAACTCCCCATGCGAACAGCCCCACCAGCAGAAAGCCGGCGAATGTGTTGGCGAGCGCGAACAGGCCGACCGGTTCGCTGCTCGCCTGGAGTCGCGACTCCCACAGCTTGCGGCCGCGCTCGTTATTGGGAATGCCCGCCGACAGCATCTCGTTTTCCAGCTCCCGCAGCCGGCGGGCGGCAGTCGCTCGTTCGGACCGCGATCCCTCCGCGATGATCGCTTGCAGTTCCGCCACTTCGTCAACAAGTCGCGTGTACTCGGCACGCGCGGCCGAATACCCGTTGTGGTGTTGCCAAATCCCCAGCAACGAGACTGCGACCGCGATTGAGGCGACCAGCCGCCAAAGCTGTGCCCGCGAATCCCCGGCGGATGTGGTGATGGTTCGCAACCCAAACCAGGTCGCCGCCA
>JAPLOC010001071.1 GCA_026692825.1 Planctomycetota bacterium
GAACACGAATTATTTGTGATTTGTCACCCGCCCGAATCGCCCGGACCAAAGGAGGAGGTCCAAAAGTGGTCGACTGTGAAGCGAGCCGAATCGATCGAGCCACAATCCAATTGTCCAAGGGAACAATTGTCGCCATTCCAATCAGGCACGGAATCACAATGCGAAGGGCGCGCTGCTTGAGCAACGCGATCGAACCGCGTTTCCGATACAGCATCATCGTAAAATAGCCGCTGATCAGGAAAAACAACTGCATCCGGAAACCGTGGATTGCCAGGAAGAAGTACAGGAATCCCGGGTGTTGCCGGGTATCCTGAATGGACCAAGGGATAGGGGCCAGGCTGAGCGACACGTGCAGCGCGATGCCGAGCAACATGGCGACTGCGCGAAGAGCATCGAGGTCGTGTCGACGGTCGTCGAGAACAGGCTTGTGGTGCATTCAACTCGCTTCCGGGTGGGAAAATGAAACTGTCTCCAAACCCAATGCGACGAAAAATGGAAATCACGCCAAACTTTTTCGGAAATTTTGGAAATTCCTCCAAACTCCCGCAGAAACCGAGGAATTCGACGCTTGAAGACTCGGCACGCGGGAAATTGGAATGCCAGCGTCGAGCCGATGGTTCCAAGTTGTCCGCGTGATTTCTGTAACCACGAGATTGTTTCTGGACGGCTACGAATTGCGGTCGCCTGCCGACCGATCTATAACCGTTCGTTGGCCCATCTTCTTCCCGAGTTGAGCGTCATGAACCCTCTTCGTTTCGGATTGATCCGCCTGGCGGTCGTCGCCGTTGGTACACTGTCATTCAGTGTCTGCGTGGCGGCACCTCCCGCCGTTACCGCCGACACGACCGTTTCATTCCTCAATGACGTGGAACCCGTTCTGACCCGGTTTGGCTGCAGTTCGGGGGGATGTCACGGGAAACTGGCCGGCCACAATGGATTTCGCCTGTCGCTACGTGGCTATGCTCCCGAGCAAGACTACCAATGGCTGGCACGTGAAGCGCAGTCCCGCCGGGTGAATCTCATTGATCCCGCCGCCAGTCTGTTGCTGCAAAAAGGGGCCGGCACTGTACCCCACGGCGGTGGCCGCCGGTTGCTCGTTGACTCACCCGGATACGTTGTGCTGTTCAACTGGATTCGTCAGGGACTTCCCCCGATCGCCGCCGAGGAACGCCGTCCGCAGCGCCTTGAGATCCAACAGACCGCCGTGACGCTCGCCACCGGCGAAGAGCGGCAACTCGCGGTGACCGCGTTTTATTCCGACGGAACGACCCGCGACGTCACCTGGATGAGCGTCTTCAAATCGAACGATGCCGGGCTGGTGGAGGTCTCGGCCGAAGGACGAATCACCGCGCGACGGGCGGGTGAAACGGCCATCGTGGCGGCGTTCGACGGTTTGGTCGCCTCGCTGGTGGTCACGGTGCCGTACCCGACGGAAGTCCTGGCATCGGCGTTTGCGGAACGCCGGAATTTCATCGACACGCATCTGTTCCAAAAACTCGAAGCACTGCGGCTGGAACCCTCTGGCCCCTGCGATGACGCGACGTTTCTCCGGCGATCAACGCTCGATGTGATCGGAACCCTGCCAACGGCGGAAGAGGTTCGCGCGTTTCTTGCGGACTCGCGCAGTGACAAACGCGCGATTTGGATTGATCAACTCCTCAACCGCCCCGAGTTCGCGGACTTTTGGGCGCTGCAACTGGCTGACCTGTTTCAGAATCGTCGCGAGCGGGATCACGATGTGCGGGGGGTGAAGGGGGTCCGAGCGCTGCACGCGTGGCTGCGAACTCAGATGGCTGCGAACCGCCCCTGGAATGACATCGCCCGGGATGTGCTGCTGGCTCAGGGAGACACGTCGGCCACGCCAGCGGTGGGTTATTACGTCGTGACCGTGGGGGAACAGCCCGCCGAGCGTTCGGAAGTCGCCGACTCGGTCGCACAGGCATTCCTGGGAACCCGCATCGGTTGTGCCCGCTGTCACAACCATCCCTTGGAACGCTACACGCAAGACGATTACTACCACTTCATCGGGTTCTTTTCGCGGATTGTGCTGGACCGCAAGGAACCCAAGGATGGTGCGACCCGTTTGCAGGTCGGCACACAGCACACCCTCAACCTCTCGCGGCAACTGCAAAATGAACAGCGTGGGTTGGCGAAACTGATCAGTGACAACGCACCGGCGGACCAGGTTGAACAGAAGCGGAAGCAGGTCGCGGGCATCGAGCGGGAAATCGACCAGAATCTGCAAAGCCCTCCCCGGGTCTCGCAACCGCGTACGGGAGTGGCGCTGGCCCCGCGGTCCCTTGATCGGCAGACAATCGAAATCCCCCCTGGGGGTGATCCGCGACAACAGCTTGCCGACTGGCTGACGGCGGGAGGTCGTGAGCAATTCGCCGGCGCGATGGTGAACCGCATCTGGCGGCATTACTTCGCCGTCGGACTGGTGGAGCCGGTCGATGATTTACGCGGCACCAATCCCCCCAGCAATCGCCCGTTGTGGGACGCGCTGGTCGCGGAGTTCGCGGGACACAACTACGACTTCAAACACCTGATGCGGCTGATGTTGAACTCCCGGGCGTATCAGTTGTCGTCGGCGACCACCCCCGCGAATGCGACCGATACCCGGTTCTACTCCCACTACTACGCCCGCCGACTCTCCGCCGAGGTGCTGCTCGACGGCATCGGGCAGGTGACCGGAATTCCCGAGTCCTATCCCGGGTACCCGTTCGGGACGCGAGCGATTCAGTTACCGGGACCGCAGGTCGACTCGTATTTCCTGTCAGTCTTCGGTCGGTCAGACCGGGTGACGGCGTGCGACTGTGAGCGGAACAACGACGTCACACTGCCGCAATTGCTGCATTTGCGGAACAGCGAAGCGCTCTTGCAAAAGATCGACGACGGTGCGGGACGGCTGGCGAAGTTTGTCGCGGAAACACCCGACGACAACGCGCTGATCGACCAGTTGTTTCTGACCGCGCTGGGACGACATCCCCGCGCGGAAGAACTAGCCCGCGTCCTCACCGCGTTTGGGCCACAAGCCAATCGTAAAGAAGCGGCCGCCGACTTGTTCTGGGCGCTGCTTAACACCAAAGAATTCGCGTTCAATCACTAACCGTGAGGTTGTCATGTTCGATCTGACATTCCACCCCGGCGGAGTTCACCCCTCTCCCACGCTCCGTCGTCGCGATGCGCTCCGCGTGGGGGGGCTATCGGCGTTCGGACTGTCGGCGGCCGCGCTGCTGCGGGCCAAAACGACACGCGCGGCCGACGCTCCCGCCCCGCGTGCGAAATCGGTGCTGCTGGTTTACCTGGGAGGGGGACTGTCGCATCACGACAGTTTTGACCTGAAGCCGGACGCGTCCGCCGAGGTGCGCGGGCAGTATCGTCCGATCTCGTCGAATGTCGCGGGACTCGATGTCGGTGAACTGTTGCCGCGCATGGCGCAGACGATGGACAAAGTCTGCCTCGTCCGCAGTGGCGCGCACAATAACGACCACCACGAAACGGCCACCAACTGGGTGATGGCGGGCCGGTTCGGGTCGGCGTTTGGCGATTGGCCCGCGCTGGGTGCCGTCGCCGCCCATGAATTGGGCTTTTCGGGAGAACTTCCCCCGTACGTGGCGATTCCGCGCAATCCGTCGTTCACCTGGGAGCTGGGCCGGAGCGCGTTTCTGGGAGGACGTTACGAGTCGTTCAAGGCGGGCGATCCCAACGACGCGAATTTCCGGGTTCGCGATCTGTCACTGCCGGGAGCGATCGCCGAGTCGCGAGTCGCGCGCCGCCAGTCGCTGCTGGACGCGGTCGACGGCCTGGCACGCGGCATCGAGGGGAACGACCAGATCCTCGCGTACGACGAATACCAGCAGCGGGCGGCTTCGATGGTCCTGTCGGGGAAGGCACGGGAGGCGTTTGCCATCGACCAGGAGCCGGCGGAACGGCGCGACCGTTTTGGTCGACGAAGATCTTTCCGTCACTCGACAAGAAGTTGCCTGAGTTCGACCAGGGATTCTCCGCACTGGTCACTGACCTGCACGAACGCGGTTTGACCCAAGACACGCTGGTGGTCTGCATGGGGGAATTCGGTCGCACCCCCAAGATCAACAAGGATCAGGGACGCGACCACTGGGCACCGGCAGCGTCGCTGCTGTTTTGCGGCGCGGGGGTGCGGCCGGGTCAGGTGTTGGGTTCGACCGACCGGGACGGGGCGTATACCACCAGCAAACCGTTCGCGCCGGCGGATGTCGGTTGCACCATTCTCGAGTCGCTCGGAATCAACCCGCGGAAACACCTCCGCACGCCCGATGGCCGGCCCGTCGAAATCCTCGACACCGGCAACTTCATGAGCGAGCTGTTCGCATGACTCGACTCACCCGTGTCTGGCCCCGCCTGGCTGCCTTTGCCGCCTTCTGCTGTGTCATGGCGTGCCTCTGGGGGCGAACCGCCATTCCGCAGGATAAAGCCCAGGAAAAACCACCGGAAAAGCCAGTCGTTCTGATGTCGTCTCCCTTGGGGATTCCTCCGGGTGAGACGGCCCGGATCGTCCTTCGCGGGTTGCGGCTCGATGGCGCGACCGGGGTGAAATCCACCGACGAACGGGTGCGGGTGAAGCTGGTGAGCGCCGGCAAAACCCCGGTGCCGGGGAATCAGTCGCTGCCGCGCGTTGGGGACACCCAGATCGAATTGGAATTGGCCGGTGTCGCCAGCCATACCGAGTCCCTCGTTCTGAATGTGACCGGACCGGCAGGAGAGTCGGAACCGTACAAGATCCCCGTCCGCCCCGCCAAAGAAAGCGAAGGGCAAGCAACGCCGCAGGAACCGGCGATTATGGAAGTGGAACCGAATGGAGGATTTCGCCAGACTCAGAAGATCGCGGCACCGCAGGTTGTACTCGGTACCATAGCGAATCCGCAGGATGTCGACGTCTACGAATTCGAGTTGGCCCAGTCGCAAACAGTGGTTTGTGAATTGTTCGCCGAGCGGCTGGGGTCGGGGTTGGACTCGTTGCTCACACTGTATTCCGCAAATGGTGACGTTCTTGCCACCAGCGATGACATAGCGGATTCGCGCGACTCGCGGGTGGAACTGAAACAGTTCGGCCCAGGCCGCCTTTTTCTCGTGGTACAAGACGCGAACGACCAAGGGGGACCTGCGCATCCCTATCGGCTGGTGGTCCGAACCCAATCGCCTCAGAATTAGGGGCAGGCACCTGACCCGGGTCGAACTGCCGCTCAAGTTTGCGAACGAGTACTCCCGCTGCCCGCTCGCCAAACGAAACGCACAAAGAATGACCGCCGATTTTCATGAACCAAGACAAGACGACCACTCGGGGAAGTCAACTCTCGTGGATCGAAGAGAGCGACGATCGACTCGTTTTCGAGATATCGGCCGCCGGCACCGGACAGGGATACGGGGTACTGGGACTGGTGTTGTGTACGCCGATTTTCTTAGCCGCCATTCAATTGGCGAACCTGGTGCAACCTGGCATTACTGCGAGTAACGTGGGAGTCGATTTGCTCATCACGCTTCCGATCTGGGCGGCGGGACTTGCACTGTGCGGAGCAGCGCTTCACCGGCGGTTCGCGCGAACCATTGTCAAACTTGACCGGCGGAATATCGTGGTTGAGACAGTTGTTGGCGGGTGGACCCGTCACTATCAACTCGCAGTGATTCGTGATCGACCGGTCGAGGTTGTCTTGTTGGCCGGGTCGAAGGGTCACGCGCCACATATTCCCGACGGGGCACTCGGATTTCAAAAGCGAAGAACACAGAACCACGAGATCCAAGTGCGGGGGGCCACGGGGATCGTTCGGTTTGGTTCGGCGCTGCCTGAGTCGGAACAAGACCGGCTGCTGGACCGGATCAATCAGTTTCTGGGGTCTTCCACCGCTGGCGATGAGTCGTTGGTCCGGCGCTGTCCTCACTGCGACGGAAACCTACCCGCCGCGCAGCAGAAACCCGATGGAGTTTGCCGGCACTGTGGTATTCTGATGTATGGGAACGGAGCGACATCGGCAGACAGTGTGCCTCTCGCATCCCTTCCCGAAAAGTCGGCGATTCGAATCACAGCCAATTCGTCGGACCACTTGAGGTTTTCGTTTCCGTCGATTGGCGATCCACTGAAACGCTGGTTCTGGCCGGGACTGTTATTGACCTACGTTGTTTTTGGTGGGGCCGTCGCAATCATTCTGGGGTTGCGGCGAGGTCCGGTTGAAGTCACGCCACCGGATGATGGATGGTTCCTCGTGGGTTTGGGTGTTATCGGCTTCATCGTTTCGTTGTACCGGTCGGTGTTGCGGTACGAGATCGACCTGACGCGTGAACGGTTGACGTGTCGGACCTGGTTCGGGCCATTCCATCGGGCAGAATCATTACCGACCCGGGAAATTGAGCGCGTGGGGCGGGAGTTTTACGATGGACGGCCGTGGAGTTCGAAGATTCGCCGATCTCCGGACGGACGCGCGGCGGTTGATCGACTGAAATGCGTCGCGCGGGCCGGTCGTACGACAGTGCGGCTGACGCGATCACTCGATCCGGTGATCGATGTTCAGGTCGTCGATCTGATCACCCAACGACTGTCGGCGTGGGGACTGGTGGTGGCGGGCGAGCCTTAACGGAACTCTTCACACAGCGAAACCCCGTGCGACGAGGGGCGTCGCGGAGTTGCGAGAGTCCCGGCGAAGAGGCGAAGCCCCGACGACGTCGGATTCATTTCGCGACGGACGGCTCACTTGAGAGATTGCGCCAGCTCAGAGTGCACCGAATGACCGAAGATCGCACAGCGGGCCGCGCACA
>JAPLOC010001072.1 GCA_026692825.1 Planctomycetota bacterium
CCGACCGCTTCAAACCACCGTTCGAATTCCAGGGTGTGATCGAGATTCCCCCCTTCAAACGTCAACGGCAGGCCCGCGAGGTAGTCGAGCAGTGAGTTAAATTCCTGCGCCTTCAGCCAGAAATAGCCGTTGACCTTGTACGCTCCGAATTCCAACCCCAGGTCGGCGGCTCGCTGAATGTGCATTCGCGTGTGTCGTTGCTCGTCGGCCATCACCCCGGCCAATCCGCGACGAAATTCCGGCGGAGCGTCGGGAAACGCCCGCAGGACAAATGCCATCACTTCCAGCGCCTGGAGTTCATGGTTCGCCATGATGTGATGCGCGATGGCCCGTTTCGCCGGGTCGCCAAATGACTCGGGATGCGGCATCGGCGGAGCTTCGCGCCTGCCGCAGAACCGTAATGCCTCTTCGCGTGCCGGCACAAGGACTCGTTCGGCCGGTCCGGGTTGGTCGTCAGATACCGGTTCGACAATCGGAATCAGCTTGGCGGCGATTTCCGAGCTGAGCAGCACCTGGTCGGCGAATTCTCTCAGTTCCATCGCATCACCTGGCATCGATCACGACGCGCGTTCGGAATAACCGGTCATGGAGCCCCCGGCGTTCCGAATCGAACAGAATAAAGCCGGCGTTGACCATGACGTACAACGATGCCAATGCAAGCAAAAGTCCGCCAAACCCCTCGAGACCAACCGCCTCGGTGTAACTGGCAGGCGTTTGAACCAGACAGAAGGGCAACTGCAGGAAGACCCGCATCCACCGCACCCAGCGTGTGGGGGGCAATCCGTGGGGATCGACCACCTTCAACTGAAACAGCGATTTTCCCGGACTCGCCAATGCCGACTGCAACCAGCACATTAGCAACAACACAATCAGCGCCAGCGTTCCGTTGGTCACGGAAACCAGGAAATTCGCGAACGGAGTGGTCGGGAGTTTCTCAAACGTCCGCGCGAGCCAGAGGGGGGCGGTCACGACGAATTGCAATAACAGCGTACTCAACGAATCGAACATCCAGGCCAGCGCGCGGGGAACCGCGGCCGCCGGCGTATTGGCGACGGGGCGCACCTCCATCAACGCCTGGCGCAGTTCCGCGTATTCCGAATATCGATCCGCTGGGGCCTTAGCGAGCAACGTCTGCAGAATCTCGCCCCAGCGCTCGGGCAGTTCGGCCGGCCAGGGTTCCGGGAACTTCGGAGGCTGCTCCAGATGGGCGAGAATCTGGGTCTGAATCAAGCCCGACGGATTTTCGTACGGCAACTTCCGAAACGTCAATTCAAAAAGGGTGACCCCCAGCGAATACATATCACTACGGCGGTCGAGCGGTTCTCTGCGGGCCGCTTCCGGCGAAAGATACTTCGGGCTTCCCGAGATGCCCCGCACTTCGCCATTCGAGACCGATCGCGCAAGTCCAAAGTCGGCGACTTTGACCGTTGTTCCTTCCACCACCATGATATTGCTCGGCTTGATGTCGCCATGCACTATGTCGAACTGAGCGGCTCGTTCGAGGGCGGAAGTCAGTTGTAACGCGATATCGACCACATCGGCGAAGGCGATCGGGCCGGCTTGCAGTCGCTGTGCGAGGTTGGGTCCGCGGATCAGCTCCATCGCCAGATAAGGGGCCGACTCATCCAGCCCTACGAAATAGATCTGCACAACGTTCGGGTGATTGACCCGGGCCTGAGCGCGGGCCTCTTGAACGAGTCGATGAAAGTGCGATCCGTCGTTGGACGCGGTCCGGTCGGGTCGAATGACCTTGAGCGCCACATACCGTTGCAGCGACTCATCGAGCGCCTGGTAAACTGCCCCCATTCCCCCGCGTCCGAGGCAGGTTTCGATCAAAAAGTGCCCCCGGCGCGTGTCAATCAGCGGGTCAGGAGGATCGACCGGTGACGCCTCCGTCGATGCTTTCTGGACCGATTCAGCGAATGCGATTGCGTCGACACCCGCCGGCAGCATCACGGTGTCGGCCATTCCCTGTTCCAGTGCCTGCCGTGTGTAGCTTCGCGCGCACTGGGGACATTCACCCGTCGACCCGGGAATCACCGAAAAGTCGGCTCCGCACACACACCGGTAAATCTGACGCGAGTGGTTCTTTGGGTCGTCGGACATTGTGACTGTCAAGGAGTGGCATCTGCCGGCACCGAGAGGGTGCTGACCGAATCATTCTCGCCCCGCTAGCGGCCACTGTCCATGTCGCACAGTACAAACCACCCGCCTGAATTGCAGAAGGCGGCCGTGCGAGTGTCAACTGACGCTGCCGCCGGAACCGCCGCCGATTTTGGTATTCCAGCGGGCGGTTGTTATCTATCGCGCCAACCGCACGGGATTCATCCCCGTCACCGTGATGACATCCGCCCGCAACCGGGGATCATACACCCGTCGACCAATCACCCCCGCTTCCCGCTGCTGCCAGGTATTGAGATCAACTCCCGGGGTCGGGGCCAGGTACGCGAGGAGCTGGCCATTTGGGGCCACGAGTGCGTAGGGTGGGGTTCCTCGGCGGACATTCGCCCGCTGGACAATTCCCGCTCCATCAAACGAGGGAGCCCCGGCCGACTGGGGGGCCGGTGCGACGCCACGCCCGGGAACCGGACCTCCCGGAATTCTCGCAAATTCGGGAGCGCGCGGGGCGTTGCTGGGGGTGATAATCGAGTCGGGGGGAATTCCCGCCTGCCGGGCGGCGACGATTTGGGCGTCACGTCGTTCGGTATCGAGCATGACCTGACGCAGTTCAAACCGCTGCGCCTGCACCCGGCGGAACGCTCCCAGTTTCCCGAGCCGAACGTCGATCATTTCGGACAGCGCCTCGCTGACAATCTGACCTTGCAGCCCCCGGTATTCCTGTTCGATTGGATCGAGATTCCAGGTCAATGGCTCTGTGGCGACGACAGCACGCAAGCGTTCGTCAATCTGCTCCATCTCGGCGAGATGGCGATCGAACATGTCGTCCCGGGTCGGTCCGGCCGACGAGCGCCGCTTGGTCACCTGTGGCCGTTTGGGAACGCCACGCAACGTGTCCTGCTCGTGATCCAGATAGGGACGCTCCGGGGGAGCGGCGGGAGACAAAGGAGCTGCTTCGGTCGGCTCGCCGGGAGAGGCTTGCGCCGGCTCTTCGTCGGCGAACGTGGGGGTGCTACGTAACGGTGCTGAAGGTTCGGCACCGGTTGGCCCTCCCGCGAAGCCGGGAGAGTCGGGGGTATTCACTTCCGTCCCTGGGGTGACGGGAGTCTCTTCATCGTCGGCGAAACCGCCCGCCGGGATGATCGACCGTGATTTCCCCTGCTGCGGCGCGGGGGCCAGCGACTGAGCGGCGACCCAGCGCCATTCCCCACGGGGGGGCACGATGCGATACCATTTCGCGGGCGGTTCGCCCGCATCGCCAGGGAGACGCTGCTCACCCAGGATTCGGACTTCATCCCCCTCGGCAAGACTCGATTGAAAGACGTCGCGCTGGCGGGAGTCGCGACCACCGACACGCACATCGATCTGAGGCAAAATCACCACGCCGGCGTCGGCGGAGGTTTTGCGGATTTCGTCGGCCTTGACCCAGCTAAAACTTCCCTCGGGCGGAGCGATCATCTGCCATCCCCCCGGGTCGTGGCGATGGACCACCACGCGCTGACCCCGGCGGAGTTTGCTGGTCGTATAATACTTGCTCCCCGGCCCGGACCGGACTTCGACGTCGTCGGAGAGAACGGTCGTGGTATAAGGGAACTTGGTGCGCGGCGCGGCGGAGGCTGTGGCAGCCAGGATCAGAACGAGCGCCGACGAAAGAATGGAACGCATGGCGGGGGCCCCCAGTGGGTGGGTCGGGGAAGGGGCAAAACAGACGGGAACGAAGTGCGGGAAGGGAGCGGGTTGATAACCAATAATGTCGGGACGC
>JAPLOC010001073.1 GCA_026692825.1 Planctomycetota bacterium
GCGGCGTCGCGCCCGACGGCGCAGCCGGCGGTTAGGTCGGTAACGGTCACCCGTAACTCGACTTCACCGTCGCGCGACCAGCGTTTCCGATACGCCGTCTCAATCTGTCTCCACACGACTTTGCCGAAGACGTCCAGACCGCGGCGTCGTAGGAACGCCGTCCGCCACATGTCGCGACGATGTCGGAAGGGGATAGCATCCTGGGTGTCCCCCTCACCCCCGTCCCCTCTCCCCGCCGCGGAGTCCCGGGGTGCCTTGCAATGTCGCGCGCGGGGAGAGGGGGGGGGGGCGGCGGCTGCGCCGCGGCTTGTGTCTGATACGGCGTTTCAAGTTGGTCGCTCCACCCGAGTCGTGTGGATTTCAATCCACACGCCCCCTACGATCACCTCATCGCCGCAGCTTCTCAAATCCACAGGTCCCTGAACATGAACCGATCGTACGCGTTCGCCCTGATTTCGCTCGCTTGCCTACTGCTGTCGTCGCGGGGAGTCTCGGGGCAGACCCGACAGGAGAAAATCCTGAAGGATCGCGACAAGGTATTGGCGGAAGGGTTCTGGATCTACAACGATGTTGAACGCGGGATCGAACTGGCACGCAACAAGAACCTGCCGCTGTTGGTGACGCTGCGCTGCCTCCCTTGTGAAGAGTGCGTCAAACTCGACGAAGAACTCATCGAGCGGCACGCCGAGGTCAAGCCGCTGCTCGAGAAATTCGTCCGCGTGCGACTGGTCACCACGAACAATCTCGATCTGAACCTCTTTCAGTTCGACACCGATCAGTCGTTCACGGTGTTTTTTCTGAACGCGGATGGAACCATCTACGGCCGGTTCGGCACGCGGTCGGACCAGATCCAGTGGGCTGACGATGTCTCGATTGAGGGACTCGCGCGGGCGATGGAAGGAGCCCTGGAACTGCACGCCAGCTATCCCGCGAACAAGCCGTCACTTGTCGCCAAGAAAGGACCGCGCCCGGAATTCGCCGTCCCGCAGGACTTCCCACTTCACAAAGGAAAATACGGTCCGCGACTCGACTACGAAGGGAATGTCGTCAAGAGCTGCATTCATTGCCACATGATTGGCGACGCGGCCAGACAGCTCGCTCGGGAGCGAGAAGGAAAGCTCCCAGAGAATCTGCTGTATCCGTTCCCACACCCCAAGACGGTCGGCCTGACGCTCGATCCCAAGTCGCGGGCGACGGTTCTGGCGGTGGAACCCAAGAGTCCTGCGGCGCGTGCCGGCTTGGAACCGGGCGACAAAATCCTCACACTCCAAGACCAGCCCCCGCTGTCGATTGCCGACGTTCAGTGGGTGCTTCACCAGGCCGATTCCAACTTCGCCGACTTGAAGTTTGTGGTGCGGCGTGGCGAAGAATCGCGAACCCTCACCATGACCCTGAACGCGGGCTGGCGTCGGCGCGACGACATCGCCTGGCGGGCGTCCAGTTGGGGTCTGCGACGGATGGGACTCGGCGGGGCCTACTTCAAAACATTGGACGAAGATCAGCGAACCGCGTTGCGACTCGATGTGAATCGCCAGGGACTCTATGTCGCACATGTCGGTCTCTATTCGCCGCACGACCAGGCGCACAAAGCCGGACTCAAAAAGGGGGACGTGCTGCTGAAATTCGCCGGCCGTGAGTTTCAGCGCGAATCGGACCTACTCCGACACGCGCTCAACGAGGTGCGCGTCGGTGATTCGGTGACCTTGGTGGTCGAACGGCAGGGAGAACCGGTGGAAATCAAACTGCAAATGGCGCGGTAGCCGCACACGAAGGCGTGAATGTGGTAATCTGTTCCAATGGAATCCCGCAGGAGAATAAAATGATGATTTGCCCCGTCATTTTTCGGGGTCGAAGGAATCGTAAAATACGGGAAAGCGTTTCGACTTCCTTAAATCTCAACTTTGCGTCAACGCCACTTCAGTCCCGTTTGTGAGGCCCGAGGAACTTGTCGCCATTGAAGTGAATCATGTGGTCGGGAAAGTCGCTAATCCAGACTTCCGACTCCCAGACAATGTCGGACGCGTACTTCTTGAAGTCGGCGAAGCCCAAGAATGCTGTGACGTACACACGATCCGCAGTGCAGTTCCGTAGGGTTGTTTCCAGTTCGGCGTGCCGTTTGGGCGAGACCGGCCCGTGCGACGTCACCGCTTCAATGAGGAAGAGCCAGTTGCGCTTCGAATCGTAAAGAACAACATCGGGAAGTTTCTCGTGGTTCAGCTCCGGAATCTGAAGACGCCGTAAGATTTCCGTGTCAACGACGATCAACTTCTTCGCCGTATCTCCTAGGTAGATGACTGTTGCCCCTGCGGCGAATCGTGGAGCGAATTGTTCTATGATCTGACACTGGAGTACGTTATGTGGGCCGGGTGAAAGCGTGACCGCCCTGCCGTCGGGAAGTTGAACCGGGATCTTGTGAAGCAGTCGTTCGCGATTGTACGCGGCAGCGAGGGTGCCGTGTTGTTGAGTAAATTGCGCACACTTCGAGGCGAATCCTCGTTTACCGAAATTCGCAAGTACCTTGGCGGCCGCCTCTGTCAGTTGGTAGACCGTGTCTCCGCTATTCGTCGGCCGGGTTGGATTGTCTGGATTGCGGTCAACCAATCTCGCTTGTTCGAGTTGGTGAATGCTCTGGCGTCGAATTGTCTCGCGACTATTGGCGGCGTAGTCCTTTTGATAATGCTCCCGCATCCACGCCATGACATCCCAGATTCGCAACAGCGGTCGTGTCACGGCGGACCAGGAATCAGCTTCCGTCAGGCCGGCCAGCGCCAGCAGCGTCAGTGATGTTCGTTCGTTTTGCTGCGGTTTCGGCAACCCTAGAATTCGCAGTATCTCATGGGCCTCCTCGCGTTTCGTCATGGTGCCAAATTCAAAAGAATTTCTGTCAGCGACGGGGGGATGTCTAGAGCGCGACAGACGACCCGTTCCACTTCACGTCGGTCATGTGTCTCGATTTTTTGAATCTCCACACCGATATTCGCGATTGTATTCCCACTCGGAATCGGCATTCCGCGGATTTCGGTGGCGTTGACCTGGGTGTTTCCACTGATCGTTCGAAAATAGACGTCGACCAGCGCGGAATTGAAGTAGGCCGCCAAGCCGAACGCTTCCGGTCGAGTCAAATCGCCCCCCTTGCGATAGACGTAATTCAGGTGGTTTTCGAGTCCTACCCACGGGGCATAGGTGTCGGCTGGAGTCAGAATCCCCGCGACAAGTCGCCGTTTTTCCTCTTTCGCGGAAAACCTTTTGAGAAGAACGTAGGTCTTGGCAGGGACAAGCAACCTCTTTGATTCGTCACTGATTTGAATATGTTCGGGCTTCGACGAGTGCTGTGGATAACGCGTGATAAAGGGCCGCACATTGTGCAGCCATAACAACGGAGCGGTCTGTTCCGTACGCGTCGCGCGCAGAAACTCCGTGGCGCGAAAGGAGACGACCGGTCCCGTTGAGATATCGAGCCCTGAGTCGCGAAATCGGTTTGGCAATCCGTCGACGACGGAGACCACGGCTTGCTCGAAGCCACTCGTGGTCACCCGGATCACGTGGTCTCCATTGCTGTCGTCGACGATGGACGCGTAGGGGAGAACGCTCGACTTCAAATCTGACAAGTCCCGCCCCATCGTGGATGTCAACGCCACATGGGATTTCTCACCCGAGCGCTCCGCATGAAGAATCACGTTTTCCTGAAGAACAGCATCTTCGCGAAACGTGTCCGTGCGAGATTCGAACAGGTGAATCCTGCGGGCTGTCATTCGATCGAAAAACCATTTCCGGAATCGCTTGAAATACGGACCACTGAAATACCCCCGCGGCGTAATTGCCACCATTTCTCCGTGAGGGGCCAGCAATTCAACCGCCGCAGCCATGAAAAGCGCGTAAATGTTTGGCTGGCCGTGAATGACGTGCTTCATGACTTGTGCGTGCCTCGAGTCCTTCCTCAATTTGAAGTAGGGCGGATTCATGATCACGCA
>JAPLOC010001074.1 GCA_026692825.1 Planctomycetota bacterium
CGGATTCATTGGGGGAAAGTGGCGGCCGGGAATTCGCGACATTCCGTCCAGGGCGATACCGTTGGCGTCCTTCCATTTCGCAACAGCCGCGCACTCCATTCGACACAGCAACACCCAATGGAATCGCGATCGCAAATCATCCAGTGAGAGTATCGGGTCGACGCGGCTAAAGTTGACGCATGACGGTTTCTTGGAGAGTAGATCAAGGGGGCCACTGGTGCCGTATGGGTGCGAGATGGCTGCCCCGGTCCTGACCAGAAACTGGAAAGCAAGAATCATGCGTTCCAGGCCGTGGGGATGGGTCCAGTAGCAGTCTGGGTCTAGGGTGTCGATCCAGTTGAGGCTGAATGAATGGCGGAGCTTTGTTGTGGCTTTCATTCCATCACCTCCCCGTTCCCCCGCGGCGGCTGATTCAGAATCAGAACTTCCCGCTTGGCACCGTTCGACTGAGTTTGGCCGGTCATACGTGCCTCCAGTTGCGTCGAGTGACCACGGCACAAATTGTCACATTCTTCACGCCAAACTCTTCCGCGAGCTGATGCTGGGTCACTCCGCCAGCGGCCCAGCGACGACGAATCTCTATCACCTGCGTTTCAGTCAATTTCGAATGCGGGTGGCTGTCGCCGATCTGGTGGGTTCCGTGAATCAGCTTGTCTCGGATGTTGTCGCGATGCGTTCCCCAGCGGAGATTCTCCGCCCGATCATCAGTCTTGTCGCCATTCCGGTGGCAGCACTCCATTCCTTCAGGCGCTGGTCCGTGGAAGGCGACTACAACGATTCGCGAGAATCGCCAACAGACTTGATGTCCATGGTTGCAGAGCGTAACTTTTCGATATCCGTTTTTGTCTACCCCTCCAGACATCTGACGCCATTCGCGAGCAACCCGGCCGCCACTCAATCGCTTGCTCCAGATGCTGCCATCGCTCCCAACTCGATATCCGGGGAATCCTTCGATATCCCGATATTCGACACCCAGGGCACGGCACGGCATGGCGGAAGACTTGTCAGCGGACGTGATTTTAATCTTGCCAATCATGGGGATTCAGCAGTCGTCAAAAAGAATGTCCCAAATCGCCGGGACGATGATGAAAACGAAAAACATCACGATGATCGGGTGTTTTTCTGCGAATTCGAGAATCAGGTCGATCACTGGGATTCGCCCTCGCTCTCGCTCTCTTTCAAAATGAACTCCGCGCCGTGCAGTTCGAAATGGTTGTCCGCGTACCAGATCGCATGGGACTGACTGGGCATGTCGTATCGCAACTCAATCGGTACTCCCCACATTGGATCGATCGGACGCATTATGAACATTTCGCGCGACACTGACCGCAATTTGCGATGAACCGCCGGGGATGCGTCAATCCTCACCGGTACAGTCGATTTGGGGAACATCGCCAGGAACGCTCTCGTTGACGCCTCGATCCCCTCAATGGTCACGTCGCTTGAGCGGAACACGTTTCCTGATTTCGTTCCACACCAGAACGGCTGGGTTCCCAGCAAATCGAGATCGCGCGTCGCCTGTTCTGATTTGCTGGTCATTCCGGGCGCTCCCCACTCGACAGCGCGGCCCGACATGCCGAACACAACCGGCCAGCTCTCCCCCGGCCGATCGTCGCGCGACACTTCGGGTTCGCGCACTCGGTTACGTTGTGGGGTGTCGTCTTGCGGTTCATTTGATTGAAGAGAGCGGCAACCGAAACCGACTGTTCCGGAAGAAGGTTGATGATGATCGCCTCCGCAATAAAACTCTTTGGCGACCGCGAGGGGGCTGGCAAGTGCCGGCGGAATTCCGGTTCGTCGCCTGGGAGTTGTTCTGGTTTTGGATCTAGATCTTCC
>JAPLOC010001075.1 GCA_026692825.1 Planctomycetota bacterium
ACAGGCGACGCAGTTCTGTTTTCGAATCAATTCGAGTCCACGCTTGGCATCGCCGACCATTCTTGCCGGAGCACCGTCCGAACGGCTTTTCCGGGCAGCGAGATAACCCGCCAGATCCAGCCGTTCTTCTTCTGAAAGAGGAAACACCGGCATGAGGTGATCGCGATTCAACGATTCCGGAGCCGCCAGCCAATGGGCAAGCCAGTCCACCGAGCGCTTATCGCCAATCGAGTCGAGTGCCGCCCCCGACCATCGGCCTCGTGTTCCCTCCTTGCCCACCGTATGGCACGCCAGGCATCCGAGCGAGTGGAAAAGCTGCTGGCCGCGCTGTTCGGATTCCGCCACGTCGTCAGGTGCTTTGGCCATGGGCAACTCGACCTTCGTCGACGGCACCAGTGCCGCAGAAATGTCAGCCGCATCCTGCGGGGTGAGGGCGAAGTGAGGCATCCGGCGGTTTTCCTGTCCTGTGCCAGAACCACTGATCCAGTCGCTGAACCAGTCCCGGGAGATCGTGACCCCAGCCTGTTCCAGCGATGGTCCCCGCCGCGTCGACTCCAGGCCAGGTATCGCGTGGCAATTGCCGCACTGCAAAGCGGAGTATAACTGCGAACCGTTGGCGAATTGCGTTTCGCGCGTGTGAAGTTCGGAATCGCCGTCACATTCGAGTAGGCGTTGCGGTACCGGTTCGATCGAAAACCCAGGGCCGGCCCAGAACATGCGAACGACCGCGCGGGAAGCGGTTTTGACGAACTTCACTTCGATCGGCACATCTCTCCCATCGAGCGAAACGGTTTCGCCCGCGAGCCAACCCGGCTCCGCCAATTCCCCACCGGTGACTGGCTTTCCGTCGATGGTCAGTCGAACCTCTCCCTGCACGAAAAAATGAAACCGGTATTCGCCGGGCGCGGGAGTGAGGAATGTTCCCGTCCAGACAGCGGAAAAACGCTCGGCGGTCAGTCGCTCGTCGGGCGACGCGTCGTTCCACGAGAATTGAATCTGGGGATCGATTCGGTCGACTGTCTGTTTGCCACTGGTCAATCGAGCGCGCAACCCGGTCGCCGAGTCTTCCGCCAGACACACCGTACTGTGTCCGACAGCCCAGACCGCGAACAAACAGAGGCAAAGAACCACTCGAGAAGAACTGACAATTCGACGGGGCACCGCCCCACGGGAGGGCGAGGCTCCTGCCGAGCCGCCGCTGTGATTCCCCCCGAAAACCGACGTTCTCCGGGCGGCGCTCTTCGATGCGGCGCGCGACGGATCGTAGCAAGAACCCGCCCCACGGGAGGGCGAAGCTCCTGCCGAGCCGCCAATGTGCTTCCGCCCGAAAATCAACGTCCTCTGGGCGGCCATCGACCCGAATCGTCCAAGTGTCCAGACCCCATCCAGCATATCCGAAAGGTAATCCAGAACTGTGGCCAGGTTACGGGCAAACTTGATCGACCGAGCGAAGATCTGATTCACCATCCACCTAAAGTGGATGGGGTTTTGCACGAATTCGAGCGATCTTTCTAGCCGCCGATCTCGTTCACCATCCGGAAAAGCCGGATGGGGTCTCGGCACGCTTGTCTCATGGATCCCCCAAGTGGCATCGAACGGTGTCATGCTCAAGTTCCGCGGCAGGAAAATCGAGTCCCAGGGCGCACAGTGGCACACGCATCACAGAGGTGTTATATCCGCCAAGGGCGGTGAAGTCGTGTGCCACGCGATGAAACTCGCGCCAAGTCCATTCCCCTTGATTCCCGGTCGACGCAACTGCGTCTCTTCGCCGCATGCCAGTCGCACCCGA
>JAPLOC010001076.1 GCA_026692825.1 Planctomycetota bacterium
TCCCCTTGCTTCTGCAGGCAGACAACCCGTTCCAGCGACGTCGCCGAGAGTTCCCCCGACGCGATTCGCTTGCTCACCTCCGCGATCGCACCGTCCACTCGCGCCTTCGCCGCTTCCAGGTCGGAATTCTCAAGGTACGCGTCTGCCAGATCCAGCGACCATTTGAGCCATCCCGAATCAACGTCCGCCGCGCTGGAGTCGACATCAACTACCCCCTGTGATTCCAACTCGCGAACGCGACGCTCGGTTGGTCTTTTGAAAGAATCCAGGCTCTCAAGTTCCAGACTGCTGAGCGCACGTGGCAAAGCCGCAGTGTCGATTTTCGTATCGTAGACCAGCGTAAATCGATGGCTCACCATCCGCCACAGATCGTGCGCGTTCCGCGTGAGCGCGATCACCGCGTACTCAGGCAACCAGAATACCACCGGACAACGAAACCTCTCTCCCCAATGGTCGCGAGAGTGATTCAGCCGTTTCAAACTGGGGGCATCGACTTGCCTCGACGACACCGATTCCTCCAAACCCAACAGCACCACGGCGCTGGGGCTGGCCGGCACGCCGGCAGCATCCGCCTCGGCGATCATGTAATCCAGCACATCGGACGTATCGAGCGGGACGGTCCGCACGAACAGGTCGGCGTGTCGCTGTTTCTGTTCCTCCAGGAATTGTTCGCGGACCGCGTGACTGTTGCACTCCACGACGGCAAAACTGAGCCACTCGCGCGAGACGCTCAACATCCGCTCGAATTTCTCCAGTTGCCGGGCGTTCTCTTCGCTCAGCCCAGTGCGACCGGTAACTGCGGTGATCATGGCGCGACCGATTCCGCCGGCGGGGTGATCTGCGCGACCAGAGGATTCAGATCGTACCACTCGTCATGATTCACATAGTGCAGTGCCGCCCGACTGTCGAGCAACCGTTTGAAAATCGGCTCGGTCTTTTCATCCGCGACAAACGCCCCGGTCTGGCGAATCGCCTCCAGAACCGGCCAATCCTCCCGCAACAGCCAGCGGTAGTCGCGCCGCCGTTCGCGTACCAGTCTCTCAATCGCCTCCGACTGGATCGGTAACCCGTCGGCGATCAGGGCGTCTTGCACGAACGTCATCAACTGGGTCGGCTGCCCTCCGGTGACTTCGATGAGAGTGTCACGCACGGCGTCACTGGCGAACAGGTCTTTCTCAGTAAAACCCGCATGTTTCAGCCGGGCTGCGATGACCTCGCGAAATTTCTGGTACCCTGGTTCATGCCGCGCCCGTTTCGGCGGACGTGTGTGGATCTTCGTCATGGGAACAATGGGGGGCTGACTGCCGTAGTCCATGCTCAGTTGCGCCAGTTGCTCGGAATACGCCAGCGACAGGGGCATTGTGTAGACGACGTGACATCGGAACCCGGTCATCTCATTCGCCCGCCGCACGAACAAACCGGTCGCTTGCGCCTGGTCATCCATGTGGTCCAGCGAGTCAAACAACACCACCAGCCCGGCGTACCCATTCTCTTTGAGTCGATCCGTCGCCTCGTCAATCAGTTCATTGGCCCCCTTGAGCAGGTTCGACGTGTCGGGTTCGAGCAATTTGCGCAATTGGTCGCGCGCGTCGGGGCTGTGGCGAATCGAAGCGCTCACTTTGCCCAGTAAGACCGGCAGCTCAATCTTTTCGAGCGCGACTTCAGAAAACAGCAGATCCTTCAGTTGTTGGAAGCGCTCGGCGAAATACCCCGGTTTCAGGCGAATTTTCTCCCGGAGTTCGACCTCCGCCGCGACCCGCTGCAGCAGGACAATCAGCACCTCGGCAAATCCGACATTGTTCGGGTCGATGTCACGTTCCGTGACCAGCAGCGTAAAGAATTTTGAAGTTCCTTGCTCCAGGCGCTGTCGCAGGCGCCGGAGTTCGGTTGACTTGCCACTCCCTTTGTGCCCCGCAAGCAATTGGACGGTCGGTTGCTTCGCGTAGACAATCGGACGATACAGCCGGGTTGCGATGTCGGCCTCGCCCCGGACCTCATCGAGATTGACGTAAAGATCTGTCTGGTCGGCTTCCAGCGGCCGCGGATCAAACGCCTGATGCAGCCGGCGCATCTTCTCTTCCGTGTCCGCGACAGGAACGATCGCGGCGGAGGGACCCTTGCTGGCAGGGGATTTTGACTGTCTTTTTGACATGGCGACGTGACTGGGGGCTGCATCAAACCCCTGATACACCCGGGGGCACCACTCCATCGTACCCCGCCCACGAAGGACTGAGAAGTGGCATTCCCAACCGCAACCCCCTCTTTCAATCCCGAACCTCCCGCTCCTCACGCCCCCCCGCCGGGCTTCGCCTCTTCGCCGTCAAACCCAAAAAACCTCAAAAATGAAAAAATGTCTACTTCACTATTGAAGCCTAAAAAATACATGCGTATACTTGAACAATGTAGTTCACACACACGACGTGATTCCGTGTGGTTTTGAAAGAGGTGTTCCATGAATTCATCCGCGACCGATTCACCCCATCTCCAATGCTGGGAAATCGACAACAGATCCCTGCGGGAGCCTGACTGGATCTGGCCCCAATGGTTGCCCCGGGGAGGTCTCACCGTGCTGGCGACCCCTTCCGGAGGCAATTTCCGAGGCGTGGTCGCCGACCTGGTTGCCCGGGTCACTGCGGGAACCCCGTTCCCCCGCCTCGATCAACCAGCGGAGTCCACCAAACCCCCGGCCGGCCAACGGGTTGCGGTCGTGACGGCGGGGGGAATTTCGTCGCTGGAATTCGGTCGACTGGTAGGCAAGGCCGGGAGCCGGCTCGATTTATTGCGATTTTGCAGCGGTGTCATCGATTCCGCCGACCCAACCAACGACATGACCGAACGGCCCCTCGCGTTGCCTGCTGATTTTCCTTTGCTCAAGCAATGGGTTCTCGAAGGGCCTGTTCCGGGGGCCGAGCCGGGGTCGAAACGCCCACAGGCCAACGACCCGGTCGCGTTACTCGTCATCGAGCGATCCTGCTGGTGACGCCGCTGACGGTGCTGCCCGAGCGACTCACCGCCGAGAAAGTCACGCTCGCGAGAGCGTTTGGCAGTTCCATGCTGGTAGAAACGGCGACCGCCCTGTGGCACATTGACGAGAACCGGTCCCACCCCGGGCAATTCGATCTCATCCCCCACAAACTCAACGGCCGCGCTCCTGCACTGCGGTTTTCGATGGAAGGGGAACGAATCACCTGGCAGGTTTCTGACGGCGACGGCCCCCGTTCCATGCCGAAGCCAACTCGAACCGTCGACCGACCCGCCGTTCCAGCAGTTCCGCCCTCATCGCCAATCCCCAACGTGGCACCACCGGTGACGGTGCCAATGTCGGCGGGAGGCTCACATTCGAAACCACTCGATTCCAGTGACGAACAGTTCCGGAATTCCCCTGCGATCTCGAGACCGTCGGAGGCGCCAGAGAAAAAAACGCACCGCGAGCCCACTCCAGCGGCCGGGTTGCCGAAAATCCAGAACGGCGAACCGCGCGGAGCGGCGACCGGTTCGGACCGGCCGAAGGGTGACTCGGGCAATCCTCCCCGCAAAACGGCGGCGGAGTTGCGGAAGTCACCTGAATGGAAACGGGCCTCGCGTCAGGAACGGAAACGTCTGAAACGGCTGGCGAGTCCAGCGAGGTCCGAGGGAGTCCGACACGACTTTGCGGGAACACCGAGCGGGGCGGAAGATACGGGTTGAAGATTCGTCCAGAATCAAATCCGTGGTTTCGTGGCGTTTGTCGCGGTGGAGCCGCCGTGGCGATAAAGCTGTCAATCGTTGATCTTCTTTGATGACCATACCAGTGATCAAGCCATTGAGCAGAAGCTGGGGGAGACAGAGTCCCCCCAGCTTCGGTGCCACAGCGTCGCATTTGTCGCCAGAGTCTCCGTACCAATTCCGGTGACCGGCCTCTTGTATTGCTTGTGGCCCCGCGAAGCGGGGCCGCGCCGGGTGGAGTCTGTGAAGGTCTCGTGGTGAGACCGGTTTGGGTCGGCGAACAGATTGGAGTACGCACTCACAACCGTTGATGGATGTTGCATCCGCGCGGAATTCACGGTACAAACATCGCAACGCCATATTTTGGCAAATTGCTCATGTCTCCGTCCGGTTCCTTTGGCGACTGCGCCCGCGAGGTTGTGCGATGCTGACTTGTTTCACGTCCGCTGGTTTTGGCGATTGCACTCAAACGACCCGGCGGGATTTTTTGGCGGTCGGCTCATTGGCCGCTGCGGGGCTGGCGTTGCCCGACTTGCTGGCGGCCCGGGCGGCCGCCGCTGAGGCGGGTCAGGTCACCAAGCAGACATCGGTCGTCTGGCTGTGGCTGAACGGAGGCCCGTCGCACATCGAGTCGTTCGATCCCAAACCCGATGCGCCGGTGGAGTACCGCAGCGTCACAGGAAACGTTGCGACGACGTTGCCGGGGGTTTCGTTGGGAGGGACGTTTCCCGAACTGGCGCAGCAGATGAACCGCCTGGCGATTGTCCGGTCGTTCGCCCACCAAAACAGCGGCCATGGCGGGGGGACGCACTGGGTGATGACCGGTTACGACAACCGGATGTCGGATGCGGGAGGACGTCCTTCCCGCCCCAGTCTGGGGTCCATTGTCTCGCGCATGCGAGGTGCCAATCATCCGGAAACGGGGATGCCGACGTACGTTCGGCAAGGTTCCATCGGAGCGGACGGGCCGGCGTTTTTGGGGTCGGCCTTCGCACCGTTCGACCCTCAGGGACCTGCTCGAAAAAATCTGGCACTGACCACAAAAGAAGATCGGCTGGACGACAGGCGGCAATTGCTGACTCAACTCGACCGATTCCAAAGGCAAGCCGACGCCAGCGGTTTGATGCGCGGACTCGACGCATACGAACAGCAGGCGTTCAACCTGGTTCTGGGAAGCGCCCCGGCGGCCTTCGATCTCAGCAAAGAAAACAAAAAGGTCGTGGACAGTTATGGCAAAGATCTGGGTCAGCAGCTTCTGATCGCGCGACGCCTGTGCGAAGCGGGTTGCGGATTCGTCACCGTCAACTTCGGCGGCTGGGACATGCACGGCCAGATCAAACAAGGGTTCCAGCGTCGGGCCACCATGGTCGACAAGGCGGTCGCGGTTTTCCTGGAAGACGTCGCCCAACGGGGTTTGAGTGAGCAGATTCTCCTGGTGATCACCGGGGAATTCGGACGGACGCCCCGGATCAACAAGACCGCCGGGCGCGATCACTGGGCTCCGCTCAGCACACTGGCGCTTGCCGGCGGCGGTTTGCGAATGGGACAAGTGATTGGTGAGTCGAGCGCGAAGGCCGAAACTCCCAAGTCAACTCCCATCACTCCGCAAGATCTCGCCGCGACCGTTCTGGATGTTCTGGGAATCTCCCCCGCAGCACAGTTTGTGAACCCGGCCGGCCGACCTGTGACACTCGTGGAGAATGGCAAGCCGATTCGTGATCTGGTCGGCTGAGTTCAACACGGCTACTGAAGAATCGCGTGGAATCAATCCCACGCGACAGACACTGTGTCCCGCCATTATTCAGTCTTGTTAAAAAACCGCGCGAGCCGCACGAATTCACGTGGCAGGTACTTGGCCGCCGTGTAGTGGCCCGCGTCGAGCCAGACCAGTTCGGGTTCGTTTCCAATTGCGTCGTGCAGCGCTTCCGTACATTCCGGCAGCACGATTTCGTCGTTTTTGGCCGCGATCATCAGCACCCGCCGACCTTTCAGATTCCCGCCGTACGTGACCGGGTCCACCCGACTGAGAACCTCGGCGAAGTTTTCCTTCGTCCGTCCCATTTCCATCCAGCGCCTGCGAAACTCTTGGGCTTTGCCCGTATCGTTGTTCCACACCACTTCCGCGAATTTCCCCCCTCCCAGCACGATTCCCACGTTGCGAAGCCGCGGTTCCCCCTCGGCGGCGAGGGCCGACATGATTCCCCCCAGACTGATGCCGGTGATCCCAAGTCGTTCCTTGTCCACTTCTTCGCGATGGGCCAGCCAGGCCGTCGCCCGGCGGATGTCGAGAACCGCCTGCGTCATGCCGGCGACCGTTTCGTGCGGATCTTCCGAAATCATCCGCCGGCCTGACGTCTTACCCCGCCGTTCGCCATAGTATGGCATCTTCATAAACAGCGCCGCGACCCCATTGGACGCCAGATGATTCGCCACCGTCTCGGCCAGCAAGAAGTCGCCCCCCAGAATGTGCAGCACGACACAGGCGGGATACGGACCGGGGCCGGCGGGCTGGAAGTAGACTCCATGCACCGTGTTGTTCTCGACCACCTCGGTCTGGACCGGCGAAGGGAAAGTCACCCGGGTGGCCCGAACTCGATTGGCCTGCTTCACCGATTGAGACCGAAAGTCAAACTCGTGGCGATCGAGTCGAAAATGTTCGGGAACCTGGGCTTCGTCGTCCGCAGGGACATAGGGGACGACCCCCGTCGTGGGAATCACCAGGTATTCCGGAGCCTTCGCCGACTTGGCTTTGGACTCCGGAGGATCGGCGGCATGAACGCGGACACCGACGAACAGCAGGCCCGCGAACAGAACCGCGAATCGCAACCGGTTAAGAACCATTTTCTGAACTCACCGCGAGGACTTCAAATCATGACATCGTCGAGAGCCGAAACGCAGACAATCTCCCGCCGGGCGACAATGGTCCGCTTGCGATTGCAGCGAATGCCGAATCGCCGGGAATCGACAACATACACCTCGCGCGTGGTGCTGGTGTCGCGCAGGTCGTGGACGTCGACTTTTTCCAGCGTCACATGGTGGGAGTCATACCCGGTCAGAACGCCCAGGATGACGTACGGCGGGGCGGTATCGATCACCACCTCGCGTCCCACCAGGTTCGCCAACAGCGTGTCGTCGGTTTCCATGAAACGGGACCGCCTACTTCAGCAGGGGTTTCAGTTTC
>JAPLOC010001077.1:0-367 GCA_026692825.1 Planctomycetota bacterium
ACACAGCCCCGTGGGAGGAGGCAGCGTGATCAGATTCCAGCTTTGATCGAGATACTTGGCGTGCTTCTGTTCCATCTCGGCAAGGTAGCCGGGATCCCGCTGAGGGATCGGCTGGTACGGGAAGTTGGTTCCATCAACGGCCGCAAAGTAGTTCGCCAGCGTCTGGGCTTCTTCGTCGCTGAGAGTGAACTGGGGCATCCGCAACAGGGTGGTGTGTCGGATCTTGCCGGGGTTCTTGAGGAACGAGAAGAGCCACGGGGTCTGAACTTTCAGCCCCTCCTTATAGAGCGGAGGAGGTGCCATCTGACGTGCCTTCGAGCGGTCGAGCTGACGGTCAGCCGCCATCGAGTGATTCGTCAGCCATTCG
>JAPLOC010001077.1:372-4744 GCA_026692825.1 Planctomycetota bacterium
CGGGCACTCGGAACCTGGACCTTGTTACCAACCTGCAGGGTCTCCCACAGGTCGTAACCAAATTCCTGGTCCGCCGGGTCGTCTTGAGGATCCGGGACTGAATTCACCAAGCCACGGAACTTCACCAGCGTCTCGGCTGGCGTCGCTCCCGCACCCGCATGTCCGTCAAAGGGAGGCTTGCTCTTCATCAACGCGTCGAACGACTCGGGATGGTCCACTGGAGCCGGTTCGACAATCGCCAGTGTCGAGATGAACGCGTTGAACCGCTTGTAGAACGCTTCTCCGCCCCCAGCCGGGACTGCGGCTTTCAAACGATCGTGCAGACCCACGAGATCCGACGTTTTGATGTGAACGGCGGGTTTGGAAGGACTCGCGGTACGGATTCCCTTCGTGATGACGTCGAGGCCGGCCAAGTCGACCGTTTGCAGGTTTGCGACGTTGACGTCTCGGGCATAGGCTCGCTGCGGGCCGGACTCCAAAAACTCTTTGACATTCGCCCAGCGTTCCGCCTCGGTGACAACGAACGCCTCTCCCGCAGCCAGTTTCCCCCGTTGATCATCGTTCAGATCGAGTCGGAAGTCGCCAGCGCCGGCGGCATAAGTCACCTCGGGGAGTTCCAGCATGTGACAGCCGGCACAGTTGAACCGAGCGATGAGCTTCTCACCTTCGATTCGAGCCTTGGCAGCACCTTCAGGTCGGTAGACATACTCGGGAGCGGGAGGCTCCGCCGTCAGACCGAGTACGAACGTGGCAATCGCCTCAATGTCGGCTTCGTTGAACGGAAACTTCGGCATCCGCAGTCGCTCGTCGTAACCCTTGGTCTCGACTTTCTTGTAGTCATAGCTGCGGGGATCCCGGAGTTTTTGCCACAGGAAGCCGGCCCGGCCGTGATGCTGAATCTGGTCGACGAAGTAGGCCGCGGAAGATTCCGTCTCAGCCACTTCAGGTGACGGGAACCGGTTGTTCACGCCATCTTCGACAGCCTTAGCAACCCGCTTCAACGTACTCGATCCATCGGGTTCGCCATGATGGTGCAGGTATTCCTCGATGTGTTCCAACGCCAGCTTCGAGGAGTCTTTGCGACCCCAGTCTTGCAGGGCGGTTCCAATCGGACGGGCTTTTTCGAAGCCGGCGATGTCGTGGCAACCGTAACAGCCGTAGCGGGAAATCGTTCGCCGACCGAGGTATCGCAACAACACCGCGTCGGTCAATTCGCCGTCGACGAGTTCGATTTCGTCTGGCTTGATCGGCGTACTCTTCAACCGCTCGGCGTCGGCTTCGGGGTACTTCCGCTCGGTCATCACCTTTTCGACCATCTCGCCGGTCAAGACTTTGGCGAGGTTCATGCGGGTCAGAGCGGCGATGGCGCGGTCGAGAGTGACGGACACCTTTCGCTCCACGCGGTCGCGCCAGATCGTCAGTTCGACGACCTCGCCCGACTTGGCGGCTGCCAGACGCTGTTCGATCTCGGCCGGGCTGTTCACGTTCGCTCCGCCCCAGGCGAGAATCACGTCATCGAGTTGCAACGCCGGCTTGTCGACAACCAGATCTTTTCCGTTCTGCGAAATCAAATCTGTAAACTTTGTGACGGCCGTCGCACGGGCCGCCGGCCCGTAGGGCAGAACTGTCTTCACCCGCACGCCACGGTTCTCGGCGAGTCCCAGACGCTTTGCGGTTGAGGCGCTGTAGTCGCCATCGAGTTCCGCTCCCAAAATCACCGGAAGAGTCATCTCGGGATAAATTTCGGCACCCTTCGACGCGAGCCAAGCGGCGATGTCGGCCGCGGGATCGACGGTCACCCCTCGAACCGTTTCCGGCTCCAGGCAGAGGCTGGGCATCCGGGTTCGCGGGCTGTGCCGTTTCGGTTCGCGAATCCAGGTGTACAACCATTTGGTCGACGCGATCTTTTTATGAACGGTGGTCAGATCGGGACCGAAGGTGGACGTCGCGCCGGGGAATTCCTCATGGCTGTGACAGTTGACGCAGCCCCGCTGCGCGAAGAGCGTCTTTCCGCGCTCCGCGTTGGGAGTGTAGTCGGCGGCCCATTCATCGAGCGCGATGTTTTCGGACTTGCTGAACAGGTATTCTACGACACCGGCGATTTCCACAGGCTGCAACGCTTGGGCGTGGCCATCTTTTAGATTCGTCAGATTGAAGAACTGGGGCATGCGGGTCGCAGGGCGGAACTCGCGGGGGTTCGCCACCCATTGTTCGGCCCAGCCCCGCGACGCCTTGCCGGCGAAGTTCTTCAGTCCCGGCCCGACCTTACGCATTTTGCCGGCCCGGGCATTCGCGTCGCCTGCGATGCGGTCTGCTTCCTCTTGGGTCTGCGGTTCGAGCCGCAGGTCGGGGCCAATCGCTTTGCCCGCGTTGTAGCCGTTGATTTCATGGCAGCCGAAGCAACCATATTCGGCGATTAGTTCAAATCCCTTGACCAGCTTGGGAGCCGACGCGCCATATTGGGGATTCACTCCCAATTCGACGACGTTGTGGTGGCACTGCAAGCACGCCGCCTCGGCGATTCGTTTGGGGAACATCGGGTATTCCCAGTGGTGGTTCAGGAAGTAGCCGTACTTCTTGGTCCACTCATCCTGCTTCGCAGGGTCGTTGGGACTGTGCGAGGCGTTCTGGAAACTGGTCCCCGATCCACAGCCGTTGTGGCAGGCGGTACAGCCCATTTTCTGAAGCGGATGCGGGCTGGCCGATGTCAGATAGAGGTCGGGATTGGGGTGGGTGGAATACGGGTGAGCGTAGCCCACCTTGGTCCCATCTTCCCGGACGAGTTTCTTTTTGCCCGACAGATAATCGTCGGCGTTGTCCGGCGAAATCCCCTTGGGGTCATGCGGGAAGGTGGGGATGTTCCCCGCGCCGACCCGGTCGATATTCACATGGCACGTGGTGCAGCGATCAAACCGGGCGACGTTCGACATGCCGCCGTAATTGATCTGCAACTTCGGCAGCCAGATCTGGCTGATTTTAAGGTGTCCGTTGAACCCCTCAATGACCGGCAGCTCCATCAACCAACGCTTGAACGCCATCGCACCCGAGGGGGAGATCTTCTCCTTCGCAGTGTTGAGGCGATCGAGGTCGAAGCGGTGTTTTTTCAACTCCGCCTTGGCGGCGTCGAGTTCCTTGGTGATGGTTCCCTTTTCCGCCTGTGCGGTCGCGAACTCCCCCTCAAGAATCTGGAGCTTGGACTCCAGATCGTCAACCAGCGCCTGGGCCGCGTTGAACTTCTCACGGAGTTCCAGTCGGCGGGTGGAGTCGAGCTGATCACGGATCGCGAGGTCGTAGTTGGCCCGGGCGACGTCACGTTCGGCACGTTTGAAACGCACCTGCTGAGTCTGCCGTTGGAACTCACCGTCGAGCTTCTTGACGGTGACACCGATCTTCTCTGATTCGGCCTGACGGCTCTCGACGAGTTTCAACGTTTCTTCGACGTTCGCCTGCAGTGTTTTCAACTGCTCTTCGAATTGCGCGTCCGTCAAATTCGCCAGGTCAGCGTCCAATAACTGCGTCTGCAGTTTGAAATTGACGGACTGCACCTTGCGCCATTCGTCGGCGTAGTCGGCGCGGAACATGAGCAGCGTGGCTCCGAAGAGAGCCAACGAACTCACGGCAAAGACCCGGTGCATTCCCGGGAGGCTGCGCCAGACGTTTTCTGTGGCAGGCATGTTTACGCGGTCAGATGTTGAAGAACCACTCGGGGATGGCGACGATGTACTTCAGATTGAAGGCCCACCGCAGCACCATCTTGATCGGCAAAGCCGCCATGAACAGGATCAGATTCGCCAGTACCATGTACCGGACGAAACCCATCTTCACAAAGAACTTCTGGAAAATCGTCCCCGCCATCAACGGCGGGAGCAACAGCAGGTAGGCCAGCACAGCGGCCAAACCGACCCACTCCCGCTTCAGGATCGCCAGAGTTTTGACGAGGGCCGACGCGTCGGCACCGGCGGCCGGAAGCGGCTGGAGCTTGTGGACGTCCCAATACTCGTAGATGCCGAAGAAGTTCCAGTTCGGTCCCCGCAGAAACGTTCCCAGAATGATCAATCCAATCCACAGCGGAATGAAGCCAAACAGGAACGTGATGATCGAGAACTTGCGCTGGTTGAACGTGTAATAACCGTTGCCGTTCTTGTTGAAGTCGATGTACGGCAGCGCCATCAGACCGACCAGAATCACGCTCGGCAACACCACCCCCGCCATCCAGGGGTCGTAATACACCAGCATCTCCTGCAGACCGAGGAAGTACCACGGCGCCTTGGAGGGGTTGGGGGTCTTCACGGATGACGCGGGGTCTTCCAGCGGGGCCTGCAACACGACACCCCAGATCACCAGAATCGCCGTCAGGGCGATCATGCAGATC
>JAPLOC010001078.1 GCA_026692825.1 Planctomycetota bacterium
TCGGGCCATTGGTATGGGTGGCCGACAGGTTCGTACCGACAAGAAGTTCGGCGAAATTTTCGACCATCACGCGGTCGAGTTCGAATACGCCGACGGCAGCCGGCTGTTCAGCCAGTGCCGGCACATTGAAGGGTGCTGGAGCAGTGTTTCCGAACATGCCCAGGGATCGAAGGGTTCGTCCGATATCTCGGCCGGCATCATCCGGGTCAATGGTCAGCCCGAGTGGCGGTTCCAATTGCCCAAGGGAACCCGTGCCCGCAATCCGTACCAGACCGAGCATGACGATCTGTTTGCCAGCATCCGCGCCGGCAAGCCGATCAACGAAGCCGAGTATGGCGCTCTGAGTTCGATGACTTCGATTCTCGGCCGGATGGCGACCTACTCGGGCAAGCAGGTCGAGTGGTCGGAAGCGCTGGCGTCCGAGATCAGCCTGCAGCCGAAGTCGTACGACTTCGACGCGACCGCCCCCACGCTGCCCAACGCGGAAGGGTGGTACACGATCGCCGTTCCCGGTTCGACCAAAGTGGTCTGATACCGGCGAATCGCATTCGCGCAGTCGATGGTGAATCCAACGGCCCGGACATCGAAAGATGTTCGGGCCGTTTTTTTTAATTGTCGGATTAGATAGGTCGACGTCAGAAAAGGCTGCGGGCGGGATTTTTTCGCATGGATTGAAATCCAAGCTACGGAGTATCGCGTCGCTTCGGGTGGCGTGAAACCGGTCGCTTGTGTCTCGGATTTTCCTATTCCACGCCAATCTGAAGCAACTTATCCCGATAGGATCCGACAATACCATCAGTCGTTTCCACGTCGTTCCAAGTCTGGCACAAATTCGTCAGGCACGTCCGAGGTTTTAAGACCAGAGGGCGAATTGCCCCTTTTCGGAGAATTTCATGCAGATGATCTCACAACCCGTTGGTCGTGGGGTAGCAAATACCAACCGCGCGGACGTCCGCCTGATCCAGCAACTATTGAACCAGCATCGTAAGCCGCCGTTGCGGATGTTGATGGAGACGGGAGTCATCGACGCCGAAACGATCGCGGCAATCGAGGAGTTTCAGAAGCGGGTTGTGATGATGTCGGTTCCCGATGGTCGGGTCGACCCCGGAGGGGCGACGTTGCGAGCGCTGTCCAACCCGCCGACAACCGCCGGGCCAACCGCGCGTCCGCATTCCATCGACGCGTTGATCGCGCTCGTGCAGGGGGAGTTTCCCGACGCGGGAATCCGCATCACGGGAAGAGGTCGCACGATCCGCAGGCAGGCAGAATTGATGGCACAACGGCGACTTGTGAATCAGCAGCAATTCCTGTCCACCTACAGGCATGCGCCGCACATCACCGAGATGGACACCTGGGTGACACAACACCCGCAAGCAACAGAATCGCAGACGATCGCCGAGTTCGAGCAGATCATCACTCGGGCGCGTCAGAACGGCGCGACGGTGAGTAACCATCTTTCGGACACCGCCCGAGACATCAGTATCCCACTTGGTGGGCACACTGTGCAGTCCACAATCCGCAGGCGGATTGAAGAACTCGGCGGGCGCGTGATCGACGAACGGGACGCGGTGGGGGGACCGCATTGGCATGTCGATCGATAGCCCGGATTATTCACGAATCTTCAAACAGACCGTATAAAAATTTCGTATAAGATGTTGTGGGGCAACAACTTATATCTACTCACGGAGGTTTGGGATGAGTCCACAGACTGTCGACGGTTTGGCA
>JAPLOC010001079.1 GCA_026692825.1 Planctomycetota bacterium
GGATTCTTCGGGTCCGTTCCCGGGGATATCAGATCCTCCAGAATCGTTGGAGTCCCCAGGATCTCCCGCGCCGGGCGTGGGCGGTGAACCAATCTCGCCCACGCCCCCGTCGTTGCTGTCTCCACCTGCCGCGGATGCTCCCGGATCTTCGGGACTCGGCGACCAGAGCGGACATGCTCCCAATCCGGAGATCAGATCGATCGGCCGTCCGCCCGAGTCTGCCCAAATTCCGGTGTCGATTTTGGAAATAGCGGGATCAGGTAGCGGTCGATCCGGATTCGGCGCGGAGATCGAAACAGTCGACAGAAACAGAATCTTGATTGACTTGGCGATTCCGTGGAGATTGCGGGCGACTTCGTAGGCGTGTTCAATTCCCACTCGCCGGCCAGTCTTCGGATCTGGTGTGTCTTCATCGGGGATGATCGCAACATGTCGGTCGCGGAAATGCTCGTTGTACTGCGGGAGCCATTTTCCCGCACCGCCCGGCATCGTGGTGGAGATGAACCGCTCTGGACCAGTCGCCGTCTCGATGATTCGCGGGAGCATGTAGGGAACCCGCCGGACGCCTTCCATATCCCAAAGCCAGTGGTGGCGATTCCTACTAGCGGGTTGATCGATTCCGGGCTTCGGGCGACGCTGTCCGAAGCCCTTCGGATCAAATCGCACTACCTGAAATTGAAGAACTCCCAATTCGTCGCGGTAGTCGTACCACGCGACCACCTTCCCGCGTGATTCCCCAGATGATGAAGCCCCATGCGTCCCATGTGCCCCGGTGCCCCCCTTGCTGCCACCCTTCTTCCTCTTTGGCTTCACTCGCCCCTTGCGGCCCGCGTGTCGGCTGGTTGACCCGACTACGCCCCCGGACCCGCCTGTTCCGTCAGACCTTGTCGTCTTTGGGCTGAAGAATAGATCGGCGTCGTTCCCCATGACCCCAGGACTTGAAAGGATCTGGTCCTTCGTGCATCCAACATGACATCGCAGAAGGAGGTTCCCGTTATTCCCGATCGAGACTGACATCGACGGCTTGTTGTCGTTGTGGGCCGGGCAAATTGCTTCCGCCCGTGTGTCCGATTTGATCTTCAATCCCTGGAATCGATTGACGATCGGGAAATCGTTGAATGTTGGCATCGTGCTTGGCCTGGCGTCCTGCGAAAACTATTCCGCGTCTTGTCGTATCCAATGGACGTACCGACGCAAAAACCCCCGCCCTTGAGAGGATTGCCCGGAGTGTGACTAGCAGACCGGCAAGCGGGGGCGGGGGTTTTTGTGTTCGGTTGTGGTGTGAATCCGCGAGTCCGTGAAGCCACCGGTAGGAGTGGTGGCAGTCTGCTAGTCGGTCGTGATGATGCCCGGAAACTGTCTTGTTGTCAAGAACCGGTTCCCGGTTTTTGAAAATGTCCGGGCCTCAGCACGAATTGAGAATCGCCACTGTTGAACTCGCCTCATGCGTGGGTCGTGTGCCATCACTGGCGTTGATTTGTGAATCCCAGACTCTCCATCACGGCGCGGATGAAGACCGCCGCGACTTGCGGGACGATTGCGTTACCCGCGCCGCGCAGCGTGCCCACTCGATTGGAAACCCCATTAGCCAGAGGGAAAAGCTCGGGTTGAGTCGGAACGCGACGGTAGACAATCCCTCGCCTGGGGTCTCGGCAGGGGTGCCAGTATGAATTGGACCATGCGTCAATGCCGTTTCCGCTTCGCAATTCAACGGCAGGCTGTTGCGATTCCATTGGGACGGTCCCGCATTGTTGGCTGAGTCCTGAGTTGTTGGGGTCGCCCAGCCGCTCACGAGCTTCGACAGCGACACTCCCGCGTCCTGGCTGTTCTGCTGCGATCGCTCCTCCGCACGCGGAGTCGGGTATCCCATCATCGCCGCAACCTGCGGTAACGGAATCCCCGTGTCGTGAGGTCGATAGGTTCCCGTTCCCCGGCGGTGGTCCGATACGGTCGTTGTCGGCAATCCTGCCAACTGGACTGCTGATTGCAGGTCGATCCCGCCGCTCCCCCGAAGATCCTTCGCCTCCTTCTGCTCCGGCCCACGTTCGCAGGTGTTTGGAGTCGGCCATCCGATCAGAACTTTGCCAACCGCCTCCAGGTGCCGCAATTCCCCCTCCCGTCCTTCCGATGTCCGAAGTCCGTTCCTCCCCCCGTTTGGAACAACTGCGGTAGGCCACCCAGTACAATCGTTGTCGGATGTGCGGCGCGCCGACGCTGAATGCACCCAGTACGACAGCCCCAACCCGGTAGCCTTCCGCTTCCAATTCTGCCTGTACTCGATCGAGCCAGCCGTGCCCAATAGCTCCCGGCACTTGCTCGCCAAACACGAATTCAGGTCGGCAGGCTGCGATAAGTCGCCGCATGTCGGGCCAGAGGTCTCTGGCGTCTTCCTTCCCTTTCTTTTTCCCCGCGACGCTGAACGGCTGACAGGGGCAGGATCCGGTCCAGACGGGTCGATTGGACGGCCATTCGGCGAGGGCGAGGGCAAGATCCCATCCCCCAATTCCAGCGAACAGGTGAACTCTGCCAAACCCGGCAAGGTCCGTTGGCTGTAGGTCGACGATTGACGTGACATTTACGATTCCGTCCGTGATGTGGTTTTCGGTGATCAATTCTCGCAACCAGGCGGCAGCGAATGGTTCGATCTCGTTGTAGATTGCGATCATTTATTTCGTGGCGGATTCAGCCGCCGCCCTCGCCACAACCGCTTCCCGCTCTTTCTTCTCCCAAAACCTTCTCAGAATCCGCCACGTCAGACGTTCGGCCGCCATCCGCCCGGGCATGGTCCAGAAATGCACGTTCGGAAATTCATGACGCCACGCGACAATCGATCCGACCACGGAACGCGGCGACAAGTGCGAATTCTCGACCGGATGGAGTTTCCCCGTCCCCTGGCACGTCTGGCAGTCAATTCGCTTTGGAATTCTGCCGGCGGCCGCCACTTCGCGCAGCACCTCGGCGATGGTCTTGGCCCCCACGGCACGCATAAAGTCGGAGGTGAATTTGATGGAAACTTCAGTCGTGGGATCGAGAGTGAATCCAGCTCCCAGGCAACCATGGCAGACCCGCGACATGATCGTCGACCACTCGGACTCGATCACCACGTTCCCGGATTCCATGCAATTCAGCCGGTACAGCTCTTTCTCGAACCGTTCCCGACCACGCCCGAACGTGCCGTACGCGTCGGCGAGTGATTTGCGTTCGATTGAGATTGAGTTCTCGAAACCATCGAGAGAGTAATCCCCCGTGTGAAGTGATCGCGAAATCGTCGAGATCACCAGGGGCCGGGATGGCTTCTTGCTGGACGCCGGTTCGTCGGTGCGGAACCCGGCAAACAGGTAAGGGAGCTGCTCGTTGTTGTCGATCACCACGGGAACCGGAGAGATCACCGGTTCGTTCGGATCCGCAGGGCGAGATTGGCGGCGGGCTTTTGCGGGGGCGGCGGTTGCGACCGGCGATGTGGATGTCGTGGACACTGGAATTGCATTCCTGAATCTGGTTTGTGGTGAGAGCAAATTGCCGGGCGTGGGCGATGTTCATTGACCGCCCACGCCCGGCGCGGAGTTGGCCGGCGCGGAACTGGCTGATTCTGATTCGATCACTGGAACCAGCGGTCGACCGCGTCCCCCATGTTTGCGACCGCTTCTTTTTGCTTATCCGTGACCCGTCCGTGTTCCTCGATCCAGGATTTGATCGATTCAATTTTCTCGCGAACCGACTCCCCGAAGTCCTCGGCGCGTTCGGGCAATTCGTCGATCTTCCCCAGAATCTCTTCGCATTCCGAAATCACGCAGGCGGCTTCCTCCGACACTTCATCGTCTTTCGTTGAGGTGTCGAACGCTTCGGGCTTGGTTTGCAGCGCCGGGGGCGACAGGATCACCGCTCGAATCCGGAACTCGTGCTGGCACGTATTACAGATCGCTTTCCAGGTGTCGCGCGAGCAAAGCGGCTGAATGTCAGTCGGGATCTGCTGTGAACACCCCGGGCATTGGATCAGGTGGTTACTGAGGAACCAGCCATCTTTTGTTGTGAGTGGGGCGTTCACCGGAATCGCTCTCCGCAATTGGTGAGTTCTCCAATTGACTCTGATTCCGCTTCGTCCAGAGACTTGCCCAGCGACTTACACTCGTAGATCACCGCCGCGGCTGAGAAGATTCCGATCACCGCACCGGACACCGCACCGACAACCAGGCCAACAGTCAGCCCGATATAGAACGCGGGAGTTTCGAACATGACACCGACTCTTTCAGTGGTGAGGGACGTGGAGGGGAGAGTTGCGGCGGGAAACCGCCGCGCTATTCGAGATTCCGAATCAGCCGTTTTACGTACCACTCGGCCTTGCGGACGTCTTCGATTCCGCCCTTCATCTTGTATCGGGCGAGGTACTTGATGGCGTTTCCAGCGCAAAACGCCTCCCCGAATCCGCACGACTCGATGAAATCGATCGGCTCAATCGCGAGTAACGTGTAATGGGGTGGATTGGTTGGGTCTGTGACTACGGGCGTGGCGGTGTACTTGTCGGCGGACGTCTCGGCAGGCGTATTGGAGGCCGGCTCTTCCAGTGGTTCCGCAATCAGCGGGATGTCGCTGATCTTGATTCGGGGGTCGGCGGGTACGTGTAGTGGAAAATTGAGCTTTCTACCGAGATCCTCTTCCAAAAATCCCGAGAGTCCGAGTTGATCATCTGTCGTTTTCATTTGTTCGAGTGCTTTCTGGAAAAGCTGTGGATTGAGTGGCATTGCGTGGTGACCATTCCTTAAAGCGAATTAAACCTTGGGATACTTGGGCGCGAAGTACCCATTTTCTTCGCTGAAATCGCCGAACATCAGCGGGAAGTCTTTCACCAGCTCCCTGGCGATCCCCGTGAACACCTCGGCGATCTCTTCCTCGGCCGCCGGCGAGCAACGCATGGCGAGGACGTGACGGAGCGCCCGCACGTTCCCGGTCCAGACTCCGCCGGTCGCTACGCCCATCGGGACGATCCGGCGCAGGCAAGAAGTGACTTTCTTTTTGTAGGCGAAGTCGTGATCGCCATCGGTCATGTCCCAGATGTCGAGAAGCTGTGAATACAGTTCCTCGGTCTGTTTGAAAGCTGCCATGAACACGTCGCGCGAAGCCGCTTTTCGGTCTTTCAGGCTATCCGAATCCCCCGGCTGATCCTGAATCGACGTCGGCATCCAGAACGAAATATCCTTATCGAACCGAATGAACCGCATCGATCCCTCAGAGATCGCCCAGCCGGCCCGGTGCCGATTCATTTCCCCGGTGAACACCCGACTCACCCCCTCGATCGCGAAGGAGAACACCGCGTGTTCCAGGACGCTACCGTGTCCCGACTTCAAGATATTGTCGAAGTAGTCGACCCACTCCGAGCGAACCTTTGTCACATTCGGATTCAAACCGACCTCGAACGACATGTAGCAGCGCTTGGCCGCCAGAGCGATCAACAGGGCGGAATCCGGAGTGTGGTTTTCCGTGTACTGACCCTCAAATGGATCGAATTCGTAAGCTCCCAAGTGATCCAGCCACGCTCTCACCCGCTCCGGATCAACCTTGGTCTCGGCAATCCGGAAGTGTTTCAGTTCGACGGTTTTCGGCATCACATCACCAGCTCTTTCAGCTTCTCAACGAGGAAAGTCTTTCGCACACCCAGCGCCACGCGCCGGCAATGTGCATCAATCACGCTCCGTTGTCCGATGGTGAATCCCGCAATTTCCAGACGGCTGATCGCGGTGTAATACCACTCTCGTGAACAGATTTGACCGGCCCCAAAGGATCCGTCCGCCATCGTGATTACGATCGGCGCGGAACTCCCTTGGCTCTTGTGTGTGGTGATCGCGTACGCCAGATCACAGTCACACCCGGAATTCGAATTCCCGGTTTCGTCGCCGGTTTTTGAATTACCAGCCCCGACGAACACCTTAACCGTTCGCTGGGGGAAGAGAAACCGGACGTGCATTTCCTTCTCGGAGACGTAGACGACCCGGCCGATGTCGCCATTGGCGATGAATGCGCGGGACTTGATCGTTTCCCGCTTCGGGAGTCCCCAGGATTTTCCGAAAATTTCGTCGCCTTGCTCGTACTTTTTTCCGGCCTCCACCGACTCGCCCGCCGACTGCCCGGGCGGATCGTCCGCCCCCGGAACAAGCTCCATCTGTGCGTTTGACGTGCAAATCACCTTGTCGTTCAGTCGGAATCGCCCGTTCTTCGTGGTCGGTCCGGACGGATTCAGCATTGCCTGAAGTCGGGCGTTCAGATTCCCGCGCGACACCTCGGTTTTCTCGTTCACGGCGCACAGAACCTGAATGTCCCAGGTGCGATCGTACTGCTGCGGGCAATTCCCGATAATCCGCTCCATCGCGGCGAGGGCGTGGGCGGGTTGCTGCTGCTCGATGTGCTGGAGGTTCTCACCGGTCGCCACATTGATCCTGGAGGCCGACTCCCATCGCCGCCCCTCCTTCATCGCCTTGCACGCCTGGACGGCGGTCCCGTTGTTTCGCTTGATTTCGGTGAGTTCTCCCCACGGTACGCCGGCGGCTTTCAAATCGCGCAACGGTGCGCCGTGTTCGACGGGAGTCAACTGGTACGGGTCGCCGACAATCAGAACGTGAGTTCCCGGTTCGATTGCAGAGAAAAGCGAATTCGAGATGTCGGTCCCGCACATTGAACCCTCATCAAGAATAATGAAGCGAAACGGCAGTTTGTTTTGTGGTCCGTAATGGAAGCCCCACCCCTTCCCGTCGTACCCCAGGCGTCGCACTTGCAACAACCGGTGAATTGTCGTCGCCTCAACGTCGACCTTGTATTTTTGCAGGTCTGCGGTGAGCCGAACGGCCGCCTTGCCAGTTGGCGTGCAGACCCCCACGTTGTGCGCGCCGTGCTGCGCGACGATCGCCTTGATGATTGCGGCGGCTGCGAATGTCTTCCCGCAACCGGGCGTTCCAGCAAGAACGCCAAGCCTCCCAGATAGGGAGATTTCCGCGACTTCCCTTTGGTGATCAGTGAGATCGGGGATGTCGTCGATTCGCGGCCAGTTGAGTTTGTTCACTTCACGTTCCTCCAGAACTTTCTGTTCACGATTCTCCGTGCGTGCATCGCACAAATCCCAAACCTTCGGGCTGTCTCACGAATGCTTTCACGGCCCGATTCAACCAGTCGGCGAATTTCGCGAACATCTGATTCAGTGAGTTTTGCGGCCGGGTTCCCTTCGCCAGTCTGGTGGGTTCCATGCCGTTTCTTGTCTTCTTCGTTTTCCCTCCTTGTCCCCCATCGAAGGTTTTCGATGGAATTGTTCTTTGTGTTTCCGTCCCAATGGCAGACGACCTCGCCGGGTTCTGCGTCTCTCGAAAATGCACGAAGAACCAAGTGCGAAACCTGAACGCGAACGTATTTCCGATGCTCGGTTCTGAGGGTGACTCGGAGGTATCCACCTCGAATTGTGTCCGTAGAAACCGGCTTCCATGATTCCAGTTTCTTCCCTCCCTTGGACCAATAGCTGCGAATGGTTCCATCGGAACAGATTTCGTACCCATCGAGGTAGCATTTCGGTTGAGGTTTCGGAGCGATTTCAACGGGAGCGGGAGCGATTTCAATGGGAGCGGACTCGGCGAGAACTGATTCCGGCTCCGATTCCCCCCATGGAAGCCCCCACCGTTTTGAACAAACCGGACCATACCCCCGCAATTTGCTCTCAGTCTTCAGCAACTTGCGACCGCAGAATTGGCATGTCCCAGTCTTCCGGCCGACGCGAGCGAGACCTCGCCAATCGGAAATTCGAGGATCTGGCGATTCATCCCCGCCCACGCCCGCCGATTCTTCGTCGTCATCAAATCCAAACTCTCGGGCGCGCTCGCGATCCAATTCCCGCTGTTCGAGAATCTCTCGAACCAGATCCTCGCACTTGTCCCCGGGATCCGTTCCGTCACACTCCCCGTCGAGCGGTTCCGTGAACAATGGGAGAACCATCGGGCCGGTGATAATCGCGGCGATACTCTCGGCCAGCGCCGCTTCATTCGCGGCTTTCTGCGCGACAGCGACCCACCAGACGTGGTCGGAATCGCGGCGCATCGTCAGCCACTTCGCT
>JAPLOC010001080.1 GCA_026692825.1 Planctomycetota bacterium
TTCGGGCAAGGCCACTGTGGGGTAGGGGGTAGGACGTCTGTCTGTACTCCGCACGGCGTCAAATCCGAAAATGCGCGGCTCCCGCCCCCATCCGTTGAGAACCCGTCCAGGATCAATTCCGTCCGTGGTTTTGTACTGCTCATCGCGGCGCAGCCACCTTTGCATCCCGATTGGGATGCCAGACAGGAGCCGGGGGTCGGAGCGCAGCGGAGACCCCCGGAATGCTTCGTGGCAGGAACTGCATCCTGAAGGGATGCCAGAATCGTGTTCGGTTGATTGACTCGCGATTCTCAATTTCCCCGATCGGACCGGCCGGCGCGAGATCGATTTTTTGCCTGCTGCGGGACGGTAACAATCATGGAAAGTCTCCCACTTCAACCACGCTTCTGGCATCCCTCCAGGATGCACTCGACTTTACCCGACTACCCGGGAGTCTCCGCTGCGCTGCGACCCCCGGCTACTTTGTTGCATCCTTAACCCGGATGCGGCCGGCGGCTGCGCCGCACCGAGGGTAGTGCCGAGAATCGTTGATCTTGCTGGCGACGATACTCATTACGACGGAAAATGAAACACAGTCGCGCGCCAATGGTTCAACTTATTCGCGTGATTTTGCAAACTGGCTTTCGATCAGGCCCGGAAAAATCGTTCCGTGGCTCGCGCAAGCGCGTCCATTGGACTGGCTGTGGGGGTTAAGGGATCCCCGCTCGAGACCTGGTCGACCCGGTTGAGGTCCTGCGAATCGCCGTTGAATGCTGGAATTCGCATCGTCTTCGTTGTAGTACCTCGCATTGGCGAGCCACACACAAGGGGTCAGGTCTTATTGATTGTCTCGGTGCGGGCGAACTTCGTGGAGCTATCCGCACCTTCCCCGCCAGTGGCGTTCCTAGGCGAACAAAGCCGAGTCGGCCCTTTTTCCAGGCCAGAACGAACACGTTCGGCAGTTTGCCCGCCCCCTTTTCAATGGTCGCCATGTGACCCTCGGATGACGCATAAGCGGCGTGGATCATCCGGTCAACGAAAGCTGGCTTGGCTTTGGCCAATCCGGGCTGGGCCAGTACGCGGCCGGCATGGCCGGTGGCGTTGTTTCTAGGAAACCGCTTTGCGATCAAGTTCCGAAAAGAGTCGCGACAGGGGTGCGTCGGGCGAAACCACCCAGACCAGCGAGACACCCGAACTGAAATACTCCTTCAACTTGCGCTGCATCTCGCCAGGTGTGTTCGAGCCGCTCAGCACTTCCACCGCAAGGTCCGGCACCAGATCGGGGATTGCCTCGGCTGGCAACTGTCCTTCAGGAAATGACTGCCACGCGAAATACGCCGCATCGGGAATTCGCACTAAACCAGGGGCAAGCCGCACCATGCCGTCCGCACCCGACACGTGTCCCAAATTATGGGGAACTACAAATTCGCGCAGAAATTGAGCCAAAGCCGCCGCGAGAATTGATTCGCGAAAGCCCATGGGCTTCTGCACAAGAACGCCATCCACCAATTCACACAGTCGATTATCCCGCTCTCGAACGTCGATCATGTCGGCTTCGACCGCGACTCCTGGCGCGGGCGACAGGATCAACCGATCGAGCGGAACGTCCCCCAGTCGATCCACCAGATCGGCAAGCGTCCGCAATTCGTGGAGCGTTTCGACTTCCAGCATGATGATCCCCTGTGGCATCCTGATTTTACCGTTGGGAGCCGCGGCCAGTCCAGAACGATCGCATCCAATCCAGACCACGGTTTTATGTCCCAGCGGATGGATGTCCCGCGAGTCGGTCATGGGCGAAGAGGTCGGTAACGGGTTGGATCGCCCGAATAATCGTATGGACGGGCGATACCGATTCCAATTCGGCCGCCGCTGTTCCCGGGCTCCGTGGACTTGATTCGACTCAGTGTCGGGGAATCCACGAGTCCAAGGGGTTGGCTGATGGGTGGCACCGTCCTCGCTCTGAATCCAGTAGCGTCCGTCGGAGTCACAGACCAGATGGTCCTACGATCGAACTTCCCACCCTCAACTGGTATCCTCCGCGAAGGTTCCGTTCACACCCTCGAACGCTCAACTCCCGTGCCCGCACAAGCCGTACAACCTCCCCCCATCCCCACCTCCGTGGTCGACCAGTTGTTGACCGCCCAGGTGGCGATCGCGTGGGCGGGCGAGAGTGGCGACGAAAAGCGGCTTGGTTGGTGGAAGTCGAATCTCACCAATGAGTTCGGCGGACTTGACCTGTTCCAGCGGATGTTTCCGCACACGTGGGAATGGGCCGTTTTGCAGGCGGTTCGCGAGGTCGCCCGGCGGAAGGATGCCGAACTGCGGGGACTCGATCACGATCCTGATCGCGTGGTGTCTCTGTACAGCGTGTCGTTCGAAATCGACGAGCGGGCCGACGAGCGGCTGCTGGATCTCAAACGCTCGGGAACGCCGCCGCTCGAAGCACTGCCGGGATTACGCGAAGTCATCGACGGGGAAGGGAATCGCGAAAAGTTCGGCGACTGGGTTCAGGAGCATGGCACCGCACGCTTCGTCAAAGAACCGGTGGGACGGCGGTTGCAGGGGAAGCCCCCCGAAGCGGTCGACCTGCTCGTCCGTCAACTCGTGGGCGCCTGCTGGCCGCTGGCCGAGACGTTTCCCATGCCGCACTTCCGGAGGGGGACATGAACCGTCTCCCCGGTGAAGCGGTTGAGTACCACACGCGGCTGGTGTTGTGTTCTCTGGAAGCTGAAGATGCCCGGGCCTACTGGCAGCATCGCACGGGGGACGACGCTCCGCCGAATGCCCAGCAGGCGTACGGCGATTACTGGTTTGGTGTCCGCAGTCTCGACCGGGTGAAGGTGCTGCTGTCGGCGTTTCGCGAACGGTTCGACGCCTTCCTCCCCACGCTGCGGGTGCTGGCCGGGTGGGTCGACATGCCGCCGCAGACGCGTCGGCTGATCTGCCATTGGCACGTTCAACTCGCCGACCCGCTGTATCGGGCGTTCACGGGAGAGTACCTGGTCGAACGCCGGGCCGCAGCTCGCGAGGGGGTCACTCGCGATCTGGTAGTCCGCTGGATCGAAGAACGCGTTCCTGGTCGATGGTCGCTGCCGACTCGTCTGCAATTCGCCCGCAAGCTGTTGCAGACCGCCGCCGCCGCTGGCCTGCTCGGCCGACAAATTGCCACGCGCCCGTTCCTTACCCCGACGGTCGACGATCGAGCGCTCGCGTACCTATTGTACGCATTGCGTGGAATTCGCATCGCCGGCTCACTTGTCGACAATCCGTATCTGGCGTCCGTGGGGCTGCAAGGCCCTCAGCTCGACCGGCGAATGACCACCGACTCCGCCCTGCGGTTCCGTCGGCAGGGAAGCCTCTGGGAATTCGACTGGCAATACGACAGCCTG
>JAPLOC010001081.1 GCA_026692825.1 Planctomycetota bacterium
TGTCGTCGACCGGAATGATCCCGATATTCGCCTGCACATCTCCCGGGGCGACCCGGACGTAACCCTTCCGGGTGGCTGGAGAGAAAAAGTCGGCGGAGAGATTGAAATCGTGAAGGATCGAGGTTGAGGTTCCAAACGTCGCCCGTCCGCTATTGAGCAACTCAAAATTCACCCGGATACCCGCGTCCCCCACACCGGCCGGCGCGGGGGCGTTCAATTTCACCGCGAAATAACTGGGGGTGCTGAACACCTCGGAAGCCGATGGGCCGGCGACAAGATTTGCGGTGGGAATGTCATTGTCGGCGATCGAAAACGGCACAGCCGCGAGCGCCAGTTTCTCAAACTGCCGATCCGCGCCATCAAACGAGAGCGTGAAGCCGCGCGGCAGGTTGATGTCTCCGACGACATTCAGCAGATACTCCCCGTCGCGCAGCCCATTGAGCGCCAACGACTGGGGCGTACCGGCGACACTGACCGGAACTCCCTGGAGGTTGTACAGGCTCAATCGCGGGGCCGACGACACCGAAAGCCCCGCCGCGGTCGTGCGGATAAAAACGAGGGGGCCACCCATTTCCGACAGCTTGAATTTGAACCAGGCGCCGGCGACATAGGTCGTACTGAACGGAAGATTGGTCCGGATCAGCCAGCCGCCAATGTCCCCCAGGTCGACCGCCTTTTCTTTGGTGGACAGATCGGCCACAGTCGGACCATCGAGCTTACGCCCGGTTTCTACCGTGAATCGGACGCTGCTTTTGTGGATGTACTCCACGAAACCATCATCGACAGAGGTCACCTGGACCAGTTGTCGCAATGTCCAGTTCAATGAATCGAACGTGATCGTGACCGGTGTGCCGGCCGGGGCTCCGTTGATCCGGATCTGGTCGTTTTCCGGGGTCATCGTCACAAAGACCTGGCCGATCGGCTCAGTCTGCAACTGAACGCTGAACACATTTGGCGATCCGTTCGCGGTCGCCTGCGGACTTGTCACCACGATGCCCGCAGTCTCATCGTCAGTGTTGACGAAATTCACTGTGGGGCCAGTGAGCTGCCGGTAGGGAACGTCGTCGCTTGTGGAACTGACCAGAACCGTGAACGGCCGATCGCCATCGTCATACCGATCGTTGACTCGTCTCCGCGCCCGCGTTCGTGCCGTTGACGATCAGTCCTTCGGTCACGTCAGAACTGCCAACATAGACGCTGACGTCGGCGATTGGCTGAGTCGCCAGCTTCACCCCAAACGCGACACGTTTGCCCGCTTCCGTCACCGTGGCATCACTGACTTGGGTGACGAAACCCGCCGTATCGTTGTCTTGAATCCCCAGCGTTCCCGCATAGACCGCGGGCAGAATCTCTGTCTTGTTTCCGTCCTGGTCAGCGTCGTAGGTGTCGGTCACATCAGCCGGGACATCGACCTCCTTCTCGACGCCATTCTCGACGACCTTTTTGACCGTGTATTTGCCGAAGGCATAAAACGGAGACTCCAGCACCCGCACACCGATGTCTTCTTTCTTTGCCAGTTGGGGTTGGGCCGGATCCACCGTCCCTTCCGCGATCAGGTCGTTGTTGATGGTGAGCGTGACCGTGGCACGGGTGCTTCCCTTGGGGATCAAGAGCGCCTGGTAGGTGGTGAATGCGCGCAACCGGCCACCCACGTCACCTCCGATCTCCTCGGGAATTCCGTCGCCGTTCAGGTCGGCTGAAATCCACGCCGCGTCTTTCACCGCGGACGTGACTTCGCGAAATCGCGCGAAGCCGGACGTCGGAAAATTCGGTGACGTCCGTGTCCCTTCGTTCAGCCTGGCGAATGTCGCCGTACTCAATCCGATAAACGCGTCGAGGTCGCCATCTCCATCCAGATCGGCGAATCCGATGGTTGGCGTATCGGTTGTTCCCAGCCCGCCAATGCCTGCCGTGGTCAATTTGGCGTCGTTCCGCGTGAATGTTGCCGTTCCGGTGCGCTCAAAGTACGCGACGTTGGTATCCCCCCGCCGCGAAATAAACAGATCCTGGTCCCCGTCGCCGTCGAGATCGGCGAAGGTTGGTGCGAAGAAGCTGCCATTCAGTGTCGCGAGCGCCGGAAACGGGCTGATCGACATCGCCACCCAGTGGACCCCAGGCGAAGTTGTCGTCCCGTCGTTGCGGTAGAAATTCAACCCGGTTTGTGAACCCACGACCAGGTCGATTCTGCCGTCTCCGTCGACGTCGGCGAATGCCGGATGGGTATAGCCACCCAGTGCAGGCCCCCCCAGGTTACTGAAAGGATCATTGGCACCTGACTGGAATTCGAATCGAGGCGTCGTCTTCGATCCCACGTTTCTGTAGAACTGCATCGGCCCGCTCGCCGATCCCACCAACAGGTCGACATCGCCATCTCCATCAATGTCGGCAAACGCCGGCACCGTCGCCCCCGCCGCGATCTTGATCCCCCCGACACCAAAATCCATGCTGCGGAAGTCGCGCACGAACCCGGTCGAGACAGTGAAGTCCTGCCCTAACGTCGCCGTCCCTTCGTCAAACGCGAACCCGACGTAGGTGTCACTCGCGACCGGCTTGCTGAGCGCGACGTTATACGACAGCGTCGAAGTCGACTCCGAGACCGCTTGTCCCATCCCTGTGAGGAAGACCAGGGGCAAATCGGCGCTTTGGGTGCGATCCACAACGGCGGGGGCGGGTGGATCCTCATTGTCGAGGACCAGCGCGTCGAACTTGAGAACCTTGTTGTTGTAACCTGGATCGGCGCTCGTGGCGGATGCGACAATCGACAGTGTCTGATCACCATCCGGCAGCAGGTCATCAATCGGTGTGACCGTGACCCCCTGGTACAAGTTCCAGTTGGTCGGGGTGAACGTCAATGTCTCGGGTGAGACGGTACCCGCGCGGGTTGTCCCCGTGCTGGTTGTTGTTAGCCGCAGGGTGACCGGAGCCAACGGTTGCGAGTCAAGCCGCAACCCCAGGCGCTTTGAGACCACCCTACTGGCCGACTCCTCGACGACAACGGGGGAGTAACTCGGGAGGAAAATTCCCCCGGCACGGTTAAACGACTGGCCGGCGAAATCCAGCTTGTAGTTCCAGGAATTAGCCGACGTCTGGGGAGCCACCCGGACGAAGTACACGCCATTTCCGCGCTGCACTGCCGCGCCGAGCGCCAGGGAGATCGTCGATTGCGTTCCCGTCGTCGAAGCAGTTGAGCTCGTATCTAGTAACCTGCCAGTGGAATCATACAGAGTCAGCGACATCGGCTGATTTGAGGCGAACTGCAGGTTGACGCTCGACATCTCCGCGACCTGATCGTCCA
>JAPLOC010001082.1 GCA_026692825.1 Planctomycetota bacterium
CACGCATAGTCTTGCCGTAATCGTATCCCGACTCAAAAATCGCGTGGGTCACATTCCCCGCTTTTTGGAACAGCCGATAGACGTGTTGCGCCTTCGCGACCGATTGCTGCGCCTCGCCCACGGAAAATTGAAACGCGTCGCGGGTGGCGTTGATCACCAGCAGCGCCCGGGGGGCGACCAGCGCGAGCAAGGCCCATTCCTCGGTGAATGTCATCGCGTCCGGGACCAGTTCGCAGACACAGCAGGCCGCCCCCAGGTACGAGCGATAGGTACCGACAGAACAGGTGGGAACGACGCACGAGAACCGCTCGTCAAACGCACCCGCGTACATTGTCTGGTTCCCGCCGCCGCTCGCACCCGTGATTCCGAGTTTCGTTCCATCCACTTCGGGACGCGATTGCAAATAGTCGGCGGCCCGCATGTTTTCGTACACCTGCAAGCCAGGCAGCGGCATGCCGATCGGAAGCAGCGTCGTGCCGGTCATCTCTCCGTGATATTCGCCGAGCGCCTTGCCCACCCCCCGTTCTCCTGCCCCGAACGCGTCGACAGCCAGCACAAAAAAGCCGAGCTTCGCCAGACCGATACAGCGCGACTGCGGCACCGGATCCTGCTTGGCCCCCTTCCAGTGTCCATGCACGCACAGTACCGCCGGCCGCTTTCCCTCGCCATTAGGGACATATGCATTCGCCGTCATGTACACTCCGGGTCGGGTCTGAAAAATGATTTTTTCAACCCGATAACCGTCCCGCTGAATTTCACCCAGCTTTTGCGGTGCCAGATCGCACGGCTGCTCGGGGAAGCCACCCCAGGATTGCAGCAGGTTGCGGCGGAGTTCCTGTTTCTGTTTGCCCCAGCCTTCCAGGTTGGCGGGTAGCTTGTCGGCCGCGCGCAGCGTATCGAATCGTTTCAGGATGACATCGAGAAAGACCTGCTTGGGATCGCTGGGCATGGGAGGCGGTCTGCGAAAGGGGTCGGGGGGAATGACCAGAGTGACAGCATAAAGGGCAATCGACTTGATGTCGATTCCGCGCGCGTGGTATCGCGTTCAATACCACGCGCGCTTGTCGACCTGAGTGGTCAGCGGTTCGTTGTTGACGAACCGCCGAATGTTCTTGAGCAAAGTTTCGAGATGCCGCTGCGGAACGCGTGGGGAAGCGCCGGCGATGTGCGGGGTGATGATCACGTTTGGCATGCCCCAGAGTTCGTGATCCCTGGGGAGCGGTTCTGTCTCGAAAACATCCAGCCCCGCGCCGGCGATCACTCCCGAGCGCAACGCGGTCGTGAGGTCGGCGAGATCGACGATCGCGCCGCGACCAATGTTGATGAGATACGCCGACCGCCGCATCGTCGCGAATTGAGCGGTTCGAAACAGCTTTTCCGTCTGGGGAGTGTGCGGAGCGGCGATGACCACGTAGTCACTTTCGGACAACAGTTGGGTCAAGCGATCGATAGGCCAGACGTCGTCGATGATTCCCGGAAGAGCTCGGGTTTTGGGGTCGACGCCAATTACCCGCAGTCCAAACGCGTGGGCTCGTCGGGCGACTTCGGATCCGATCGCGCCACAGCCGACGATGCCCAGAGTCTGGTCGGCGAGATGTCGATGCGCGCGGTCGATGGTGCTTTCGACTCCGGGGCCGGAGATGAAATCGGTCCGCGCCTGTTCGCCTCCCATCGGTTCCCAGCGGCGTTCTGTCTGTTGTCGGATATACAGATGCAGGTTGCGGGCGAAACAGATGACAAGCCCCAGGACATGGTCCGCGATCACATCGGAAAACAATCCCCGCATGTTACTGAGCGCGCAGGGATGCGCGATGAGTTCGGGAAACAGGTAATGTTCGAGACTCGCGGTCGGAGCTTGCACCCAGCGAAGTCGCTGCGCGTGCGTGAGCAATTCGGGAGTGAGTTTTCCAAAGAACGCGTCGGCGTCAACGATCTCGCGTGTCGCCTCTTCCGTGGATTGCGCGTTGACGACACGCATCGATCCAGCGGCGTCCATGACAGAAGCGAGGCGGGAGGAATCGACTGCGGGATGAATGACGAGCTTCATGAGCACGACGAGTTGAGAGGAAGGGAAGACGATGTCAAGGCGGCGTGTGAACAGTAACTTCGCGTGAACCAGAAATCGAGCGCGCGACTCTTGCTCTTCAACTCGACGTCGCGCAGAATGACCACCTCTCTTCGTTCCGTTCGGAACACACGTGACACTTCTCGAAAACAATCCGCCACGAGGCGAGGAACAACGATGACACAGATCTGGCGCCAAGCGAACGAACAGGTGCTCATCGGCGACGATATCACTGTGACCGTGCTGTCGGTGGGAGTATCGTTCGTGCGGCTGGCGATTGAGTCTCCGCGTCAGGTGCCCAGTTATCGAGAGGTCGAACTCGCGACATCTTTTGACGACGAGGCGGAACCGGTCGTCCACGAACTGGTTCCTGGAATCCGGGTGCGATTCTAGTGGCGTGCGTTCGGCAGAGAGTGCCGGGCAATTCGTGTGGCCTTATTGCGGGAGGCTCGGTGAATCGAGCCTCATTTCTGGTGAAATGACAGTTTCTGGGTGAGAATCACGATGAGACATTCGACAAACCGATGGAGTTTTTCCCGGCAATTCGTAGCATTGTCGCTCGTGTTACTCGCGGGTTGTTCGGACGGTAAGCAATTGGAGAAACTGGGGAACGACATCGCACGGCTGGAGCAGGAGAACGCCGCTCTGCGAAGTGATCTCCAGGCGATTCAAGATGCGGTCGACAGCGCCGCGCGGCTGAAAGATCTCGAAGCGGCATTCCAGGGACAGAGTGAAGCCTGGGAGAGATTTCAGGCGGCGTATGAACCATCGACACGCGAAGAGCTGCGAAAAAACGTTGACGCGTCCACCGAGATTCTCCAGGCACTGCAATCGGCCAACGAAACCGCGAGTGGCCGACTGAAGACGTTGGAGGAACATGTGGCGAATGCGGAACAGCTCAAGAAGTTGTGTGCCGAACATGAAGCGTCGGCGAAGCAACTCGACACGATCGGACCGCTTCAAGCGTCGGTCAATCAACTCGAGACGGAAGTGAAGAAACAGGCTGCGAACATCAGCCGGGTCGAGTCGGCGGCGCGACGGGCGCAATCCACGGCCGACACCGCAAGTTCAAAGGCGTCGAGCGCCGAGAGCCTCGCTCGACAGCGGCGGTGATGCCGACGTGGTTTGAAAGACGGATTTTGACAGGATGAAGAGGATGAAAGGGA
>JAPLOC010001083.1:0-1656 GCA_026692825.1 Planctomycetota bacterium
GACGGCGATCAACTACCGCGACAGTCTGGCCGCCGCCGGCGAGCTGGAAGGGCCTGACGCCTCTCCCAATTTTGTGATGATGCACTTCGTCGGCATGAGTGACCCGGGATTGGTGATTCTGCCGACACATCGCCTGGCGACGGGCCTGACAGGCCTGACCTTCGAGCGGTTGAAGGAGCTGCTGTCGCCCAATTTTGAAGTCGAAATGGTGGGGCACGGCCCCGCCGCCGCCCATGAGACGTGGGATCTCATCGACGCCGAGGGAGGGCAGGGGGTTCTGGGGTTCGGCACCCAAGGGGACAACGCCTGGTGTCTGGCCCGACTCACCGATGGTAGCCCGATGAAAGAACTGGCTCCCGATCAAAGTGAAGAATGGCGCGAGTTGGGCGTGAGCCTGCTGCACAAACTGGTACTGGAACACCTGCTGAAGCCCGCGCATGCCGGTTCGCCCCCCAAATGCACCTACGTGCATCTCGTGGGGGAAGTGACCGAGGCGCAGTCGCAAGGCCGATGCGATCTCGCCTGCCTCGTTCCGCCGGCCCAGATCGAGCATGTCGAGCAGATCGCCGAGAAGCTCGAAAAAATGCCGCCGAAGAGTACGTACTTCTACCCGAAGCTCCAGACGGGGATGGTGTTCAACCAGTTGTAGATTCGCCCGTGGGGACGGCCTCAACCGGTCGCACCCTAATTGAGGGTGTCGATCGGCTTTTTGAATTCAACGCGAACCTTCCCGGGGCACTGCGCGTCCATTGTGATGTGGGTAACACTCAGGTCAGAAACTCGTGCTGCCCGGTTCATGGCATTTTTCACCTCGTGAAGAATCATTGATGGCGACGCCAGACTCCCGCTTGATTTCTCCCCGATTTCCCCGCTCAGGAAAGTACAACCCCGACTGGGTGATCGCCAACAGTTTTGGCGGCCCGGTGTTGTGGTTGACCGAGTGGCTGACCGACTCTCTTGACCTGCGCCCCGGGATGCGGGTGCTGGATCTGGGATGTGGTCGCTGCGTCTCGTCGGTTTATCTGGCGCGGGAATTCGGCGTGCAGGTTTGGGGAGCCGACCTGTGGGTCTCGGCGAACGAGAATCTGCACCGCGTCCGAGAGGCCGGGTTGGGGGACCAGATTTTTCCGTTGCATTGCGACGCCCGTTCCCTTCCGTTCGGGGGCGGGTTCTTCGACGCGATCATCTGCGTCGACGCCTTTTCGTATTTCGGGACCGATAGTCTGTATCTCAACTATCTGGCGCATTTCGTTCGCGAGGGAGGGCAAATCGCGATTGCGGGAGCAGGCTTGATGAAGGAATTCGAGCAAAAAGTTCCCGAGCATCTCCGCCAGATCTGGACGCAAGACTTCTGGTGCATCCGTTCCGCCGACTGGTGGCGCCGATTGTGGGAACCGACCGGTATCGTGGCGATTGAAGTGTCGGACGCGATGGTGGATGGAGGACAGGTCTGGGTCGACTGGCAGTCGGCCGCGCATCCCTCCAATCGCGAAGAACTCGAGGCGATTCGCGCCGACGCTGGGCGAAACCTGGGGTACGTTCGGCAAATCGGCCGGCGCCAGAAAAACGTGGAACTGGCGGCCTATTGTTTCCCCGACACACTTCGGACGATGCTCCCCGAGCAGTTGATTTCCCATCCGGTTCTGAGAACGACTG
>JAPLOC010001083.1:1740-3061 GCA_026692825.1 Planctomycetota bacterium
ATAAAGACGGTCGTTTATTGTGATGACCGATCCGATTTTCACACTACTTCTTGGTCGCTTCGTATTTTCCACCAAGCGATGCGAACTCGAAGAGCTTGGCCTCGACGAACTTATCGGCGGCGTTTCCGTTGTATGTCTTGCCGCCAACCAGTTCCAACTTCTTCACCGGTGCGCCGGGCTTCAGGTCGAGGTCGTCCAACTTCACCCAAAAGCTGGCCGCGGTCGTGGCCGAATCGAACATCACGATGCGGTTGGTGCTGTCGCTGACGGTTCGCCAGACGGTTGACGAAACCCAGGGTTGGTCGTTGATGTTGATTCCCAGCGGTGTGCCGACGCTCCGCATGACCGACAACACGGACATCATCGCCTGAAAGTGGAATTTTTGTTCCGCCACGGCACTGATGTACTTCGGGTTGGTTTCGGTCGGGATCGCCTCTAACAGGAAGGTTGCCCGGACGAAGCGGTCAGCGGCATTGGACGTTCCGGGGAGGGATTTTGTCAGCCCGCCCGCGTCCCGCCAGTACTGCATGATGGCCAACTGCTTGTCGTAGGTCGGCGAGTTGGTCATCACCTTGTTCTCTTTGCCATGGTGGACCACGAGTTTCCCCTGCACGTACTCAATGATGGCCGAGTCCCCGTTCGGATCCGCAAGACACAAGTGCATGTTCGCGGGCCGCCCAGTCGGGAGGATCACTGTCTGGACCTGGAACTTCTCTTTCTTCAATTCGGCGACGGCCTCTGCCACGGTGGCGTGGTTGTCCAAAATGTACTGTGCCCAAGTGCTGAGGCAGATGACTTTGGCACCTTCCGGCGGTCTCCCGTAGTCGGACTCGACCAAGGCGAGCATGTTGACGACCAGCCCCTTCTCGTTCATCCCTTCCGAGGTTCCGATATCGTAACCGCTCACGATCAGACTGCCGTACTTCGATTCCCAAGCAATGCTGTTTTTCCCCCCCATGCCGTCACGCTTCATTCCGCGCGGCAGTACCCACATGTTGGACTTCAAGTCCTCGCCCCAGTCCATTGAACGTCCGGTGATGACCGTGCCATCTTTCGCCACATACAGCACCCGTGTGCAGGCGGCAACATGGGGTGTGTTGACGGTCGACAGGACCGCGACGATCCCAAGGATCAAGAGTTTGAAGGCTGCGTGGCTGGCGTACACACTCGACTCCTTTTTGAATCTGGGCGAATCATTTCAGCTCGCAGGTGATTCCTGTCACTTCTCGACTGCCCGTTCGCGTCATTCTAGCTTTGAGTCACGATTTCTCCACGCCGCCCCGTAATTTCGGTCAATTTGAAACGTTTCGTCGAGAATGTG
>JAPLOC010001083.1:3070-4830 GCA_026692825.1 Planctomycetota bacterium
GTGATTCAAGCGAAAGGAACTCGAACTCATGACGAGACGGTGAATCGAGTTGGGGCCACCCACTACACACTGTTCACACTCGCACCAGCTCGCGTGTTCGCGCCACGTCGTGTTGCAACTGTCCGACCAGTTCTTCAATTCCCGAAAACGGCTTCGTCCCGCGCAACCGCTCGATCCATTCGACCCGCACGGTCTGCCCGTAGAGATCACCGGCAAATTCCAGCAGGTGCGCTTCGAATTTTCTGACCATCCCCCCAAACGTGGGATTGGTTCCCAGGTTGATCGCCGCCGCGAACGTCCCGGCGGCAGAGTGACAACGGCCGGCGTAGACTCCATCAGCGGGGAGCAAAGTCTCAACCTGTTCGATATTCGCCGTCGGAAAGCCAATTTTTGCCCCCCGGGCGTCGCCATGAGCGACAATTCCGCTGACGCTATAGGGCGTCGCCAGAAATTCGGCGGCTTGTGCGACATCACCACGCGTGATCTGTTCGCGAATCGACGATGACGACACCGCAGCCCCGCAGTGCGTCACGGGCGGAATGATCTCGCAGGTCATTCCCGCTTCATCGCACCACCGGGTGAGCAGTTCAACCGTTCCCCCTCGATTCTTTCCAAAGCAGAAATTCGTCCCCTCGACCAGGCCGCGAACCTCCAACTGGTCGCGAATCACCTGGTCGAAAAATTCGCGGGCCGACAATTGCAACAGTTGCCGATCGGTCGGATAGACAATCACACAATCGACGTCGCACGCCGCGATCAGTTCCAGACGTCGGTCGAGAGTGGTGATCGCCGGGACCTTGGCCTCGGTCGCGCGGGCGCGCAGCCGCCCCAACATGGCCCGATGGCCCAGATGCACGCCGTCAAAGTTGCCAATCGCCACGAATCCGCCGCGGCACGTCGGGTCGTTGAACCCGTTCAGAACCTTCATGTCACGCGGTATTTCTTCAACTTGTCGTGGTCGAGCTCCACTCCCAGCCCTGGTTTCTGAGGAATCTTCAGGAACCCTTCGGCGTCAATCTCGAACGGCTCGGTCGTCAGATCTTCGATGTAATCGCACGGAGTGAGATATTCGACGTACCGCGCGACCGGCTGGGCGGCCGCCAACTGCAGGTCGGCCGCCACGCCGATGGCGGTATTCCAGCCATGCGGCACCATCAACACGTTGTGATCAAACGCGCACCACGCGATCTTGCGGGATTCCGAAAGACCGCCGTTCTTCGTGCAGTCGGGCTGAATGATGTCCACCGCCCGACGTTCGATCCAGGGCAGAAACGACTGGCGTCGCGTCAGCACCTCCCCCGTGGCGATCGGCACGGGGGACTGCTTCGTCAACTCGATGAACCCTTCAATGTCATCGGGAGGCAGCGCTTCCTCGAACCAGGTGATGTCATAGTTCGCGAGCATCTTCGCGGTTTCCCGCGCCCAGTTCAGTCCATGCGGCCAGAACTGCTCACTCCCTCCCGCGTCGACCATCAATTCGATGTTCGGCCCCACGGTCTCGCGGGCGGTCTTCACCAGCAGTTCATCGTACTTGCGATCCTGGCGTCCAAACGGCCGCCAACCCATCTTGATCGCAGGGCGATATCCAGACCGCTGATCGTATGTTCGACCGACCCGCCCCGGCCCTGCCAGAACGAAGACTGCCGCAGTTTTTCGGTGACCCGCTCGGGTTCCAGCGCGGACTCGTTCCGCAGGATCGGCCACAACAGCCCGATCGAACCCTCTACCAGCGCCCCCGATGTGAAAACACTGCCAACGCC
>JAPLOC010001084.1 GCA_026692825.1 Planctomycetota bacterium
AGGAAGGCGTCGATCTCGGCTTTGGTGGGGGGAAGTCCGGTGAGGTCGAACGTTGCCCGCCGAATCAGCGTCAACTTGTCGGCTCGCGGTGACGGTTTCAGACCGCGAGATTCCTGAGCGGCGAGAATGAAACGGTCAATCGCACTCGTCGCCCAGCCTTCGTTTGCCACCCTGGGAACTTCAACCTTTTCTGGAATCGGCTGAAAGGACCAGAACGCCCGCTGTTCGGGAGTGATTTGAAAAACCGTGGCGGCTGTCGTCTCGGCCGGTGATTTGTCTTTGGGCCAGGGGGCACCGAGCTGCAGCCACTTTTGAATGTCGGCGATCTGCGTGTCCGCGAGTTTGGCCGACGGGGGCATCTTAATGTCCCCGGTGTGCTTCAGCACCTCGATCAACAGTCCTTCATCGGGCTTGCCCGGAGTGAACGCCGGTCCCGAGTCACCGCCTCGACGGGCTGCCTCGGCGGTCTCCAGACTGAAGCCCCCTTTCGCTTTGCCGTTGCCATGGCATTCGGAACAGTGTTCCACAAACACCGGGCGGATCTTCGCCTCGAAGAACTCGATCTTTTCCGGAACCTCTTCTTCGTCGGCCGCCCGGGTGGGGTTCCACACAAAAAGCGGGGCCGAACAGAACAGGGCGATCGTCAGCCGTTTCCAGGTCATATCTGGCGGGAGCAAAGAGGTGGGACAGGTTGGAGGGAGAGTCCGCAGCCGTTCACAGGTGTGAACGTATCGACCCCGAATTATAGGTAGGGGACGGGGCGGTCACAATGCGATTCGTCGGGACCGAGAGTGGTTCCGCGAGTGACAACTGGATCTGCGCCAGTCAATGGGAGCCGCGCCCATCAGAAAGCGGTGGTCAAACTCCGCTTCCTGACGGGCGCGGCTCCAGCTCAATCCCGACTTTTCCGCTGAAAGCCGGAACTTCACCCGTCCGCCTGGCCCCCCGACCTCACTTCGCCCCAACCGTCTCCAGTTCAACCATCGAACCGGTCGCGGCGAGCTTCCGCATGTCTTCGTTGATCCGCATCGAGCAGAACTTCGGCCCGCACATCGAGCAGAATTTAGCGCTCTTGAACGTCTCCTGCGGCAGCGTTTCATCGTGCATGCTGCGGGCGCGTTCCGGATCGAGCGACAGTCGGAACTGTTCGTTCCAGTCAAATTCGTAACGGGCTTTGGAGAGAGCGTCGTCCCGATCTCGCGAACCGACCCGCTGCCGCGCGACGTCCGCAGCATGGGCGGCGATCTTGTACGCGATCACCCCCTGGCGGACATCTTCCGCATCGGGCAGTCCCAGATGCTCCTTCGGGGTGACGTAACAGAGCATCGCCGCCCCATGCTGGCCGGCGATCGCCGCCCCGATGGCGCTGGTGATGTGGTCGTAGCCGGGAGCGATGTCGGTCACCAGCGGCCCCAGCACATAGAAGGGGGCCCCCTTGCAGACCTCGATCTGGCGTTCGATGTTCATGGGAATCTGGTCCATCGGGACATGCCCGGGACCTTCGATCATGACCTGGTTGTTCTTTTTCCAGGCCCGAACGGTCAATTCGCCCAGCGTGTCGAGTTCAGCGAACTGCGCTTCATCCGACGCGTCAGCGAGGCAGCCGGGACGCAAGCCGTCGCCCAGGCTCCAGGTGACGTCGTATTGATACATGATGTCGCACAGGTCTTCGAAGTGCGTGTAGAGCGGATTCTGCTTCTGGTGCGTCATCATCCACTGGGCCATCAGTGAGCCACCCCGGCTGACGATACCGGTGATCCGCCCCATGGTCTTTGACAGATGTTCGCGCAGAACGCCGGCGTGCAGGGTCATGTAATCTACCCCCTGCTTCGCCTGATGTTCGACCATGTCGAGCATGTGCTGCGGAGTCAGATCCAGAAAATCCTTCAAATTCTGGACGACCTGATAAATCGGCACCGTGCCGATCGGGACCGGAGAG
>JAPLOC010001085.1 GCA_026692825.1 Planctomycetota bacterium
GCTCGTCTTCCACAACCGGCTTACGTTTGACGATCTTCAAAAAAGCGTCCAGGTCCGAACACCGGCGCACGCGGCGAACGACTATTCGCCCAAGATCATTCTGGAAGCGGCAGACGAGTTTTTCGTTGTGCGATCGTCCACGGGTGATCCCCTGCGGCCAGTGCTGGTGCTGGAGAACCGCGCGGCGATTCCACAGCGTGCTGCCGCCTGAAGGTCGCTGCGCATCGGAGTCCCTGGATTGCCGAGTCATGTCGAGGCCATCCCCACAGGACGATCAGAATTCCACCGAGGGTCGCCTTCCCTGCGAATGTCCGTTTTCGAGCCGAATGGGTTATAATCCGGACAATCCAAAGGTCAGTGGCCCGTCCTGCTGGATCGACGTCTCGCATTCGATCGGGCACAGTATGGCGTCTCCCGTACTCTCCCCGCACAGCCGAGAATCCCCATTTCCGCCGTCACTTCCCAAACCACCGCACCGTCGGCCCGCCAGTCGACTGCGAAGGCAAAATCGCCAGGCGACTTCGCCTTCTGGTGCGCCTGGATTTGCGCGGCGCTGGCGTTTTTCGTCGGTGAAGCGCTCCCCGCGTGGCTGTCGAATCGACCGCAGCCTAGCCCCTGGACATGGCTGGCAGAGGCGCAGGTCGAATCCCTCGCCTGGCTGGCGATACTGCTGATTGGGCCCGTCGCATGGATCCTTCTTTCCAGGCGATCTCCAGTGGCGACACGCGCTGGAGTGGCCGTCAACTCGCCCCCCGACCAGGCGCACGGGCTCGAACCCGTCACGCCGTGGGAGATTACTGTCTCGCTGCTCCTGGGATGTGTCGCGACGGGCGTGAGCGCATTCGCTGGGCAGCAGTTTGGCGACCTGCCCCCCGCGATTCACGATGAATACAGCTACCTGTTTCAAGCCCGAACATTTCTCGCGGGGCGGGTCGCGTTCGACAGTCCGCCGTTGCGCGATCTGTTCAATCCGATGCATGTGCTGAATGAAGGGAAGATGGCGAGCCGGTATTTTCCCGCGACCGGTGTGTGGCTGGCCCCCTTTGTCGCGGCGGGTCACCCGATCTGGGGTTGGTGGTTGGCGCAAGGGGTGTTCACAGTCCTGGTTTACTGGATTGGAAGAGAACTGGCAGGGCGGCGCGGCGCGCGGAGCGCCGCGTTACTGACCGCGGTCTGCCCGGGACTGGTGCTGTTTTCGAACATGCTGCTGGCCCACCATCCGACACTGCTGGGACTGGGATTGTTCGCGCTGGGATTTCTGCGAATGCGGCGACTGAATTGCCGACGCTGGGCATTTCTCGCCGGCGCGGGACTGGCCTTCGCGGCTCTCGCCCGACCGATGACCGCGGCGTCGGTCGGTTTCCCTTGGGGGCTGTATTTGCTCTTTCAGGCGGTCGGAAACCGCACTGAACTCCGATTCTGGCCGGCACTGGCCGCGCCGCTATTGATCGGCGCGGGGGCGATGCTGATCTACGACGACAAAATCACCGGCCACGCCACCGACACTCCCTACGGGATGTACACCCGCGTCTACACACCGCGGCACGGTTACGGGTTCAATAACGTCACGCGTGGCGAACGGCAACTTGGTCCCCGCGTCATCGAGAACTACGACCGCTGGGCCGACAATCTGACGGGTGAGCTGGCATTGCGCAACGCGAAGTACCGCCTGCTCGCCAGCGCCATGATGACGCTTGGAATCTTGCCACTGGTGTTTGGAACCGTGCTGGGGCTGGTGTTTTGGAGACAGCTCCCGGTCGGAGCGAAGCTCTGTCTGGCATCGATTGTTTCGCTGCACATCGCCCATATCCCCTATTGGTTCGACGGGATTCTGCATTTCCATTACGTATTCGAGTCGCTCCCGTTGTGGCTGGTATTCCTCGCGACGGTGGGACAATGTGCGATCAAGGAATGGAACGACGCGGGGCGAGTCTGGATTCCGCGATGGTGTGCTGGGGCGCTGCTGGTCTGCGTGGCGCTCAACTACACGACGGAACAGAGCTTGTGGTCGGCACCGTATCGCGCAGGAACGGGA
>JAPLOC010001086.1:0-1105 GCA_026692825.1 Planctomycetota bacterium
ATTTCTCGACCGCATACTTCCCTTGGAGTTGATTCAACAGGTCGCGATCCACGCGCCGCGCGAGACGATCGAGATTCTGTATCCGCCAAAATGCCCCCAGAATGATTTTCTGGCTGAATTCGCGACCACACTCGGTCGTGAAGCCCCTTCGGGAAGCGGGTTCGCCGCGGGACTTTGTCTTGAACGTCTGCGTCCCGGTCCTGTGCGAATCTTCCGGAATTCCTGGGGCGTCGCGACCTGGCGGATCGCTCACGAACTCCCCGGGCGAATCCGGGTGCGACACGAAGAACTGGTGAATCACCAGGACGCAGCGAGATTCATTCGGCAGAAACTTGAAACCGCGGTCGGTGTCAACCGCGCCGAAGTGAGCAGTCGCACGGGAGGCGCGCTCATTGAGTTTGATTCGGATCGATTGACCCCGGCACAATTGCTTTACCTGCTCGAAAGCTGGATGCGGGACTTCTCTTCCCCCGCGCCGGGTGGTTACGAACATACGGGGTCATCCGCTGTCGTCAGTCATGCGACACTGGGGCTCGCGACAGCGGCGGATTTCATTCTTCCCGCTCTCGCTCCTGCCAGCGCGGGATTGCTTGTTTTAACCAATCTGAAAACGCTGCGGGATGCCGCTGCCGAAATTCGGAGGATGCGCCCCGGCGTCGCGACGTTGTATACAACCATCGCCGGTTGCACGCTTGCCAGCGGGTTCTTTTTCTCTGCGGCGATGATGGCCTGGCTGATGCACTATTGGGATCGCCGTTACCATCGCCGGTTGACGGACGGCCAGCGGGAATTGGTGCTGGATCGCCGTCGGAAACCGTATTTTGTCTGGCGTTGTCGCGGTTCAACCGAGGTCGAAACGCCCGTCGATCAGCTTCAGACGGGGGACGTGATCGCGGTCCGGGCGGGAGAGATCATTCCGGTCGATGGCACGGTCGAGAGCGGTTCGGCACGGGTCGACGAACACCCGGTTCACGGCGTGACAGAGTGGCAGTTGCGGACAGAGGGGGACGAGGTGTTCGCCGCCTCGCGGATCCAGGAGGGTGGGTTACGAATTCGGGTCTCCCGGATCGGCGAAGAGACGCGTGCGGCGGTGATTGGAGACCTG
>JAPLOC010001086.1:1181-4106 GCA_026692825.1 Planctomycetota bacterium
AGTTGGCCACCACGCCTCATGCCGCGCCGCTGAAGGACCGCGGTGCCGCGCACGCCGCGCAAAGAGTGCCCGTCACACTCGCCGTCGCCGGTGCCGGTCTGGCGGTGGGGGATCTCAACACAGCGCTCGCCATCATGCGCCCCGATTATGCCACGGGACCGGGTATGGCCGGACCATTGGGAACGGTCGAAGATGTCACCCGCGCATTATCTGTCGGTGTGGTTGTCCATCGTGGGAATCTGCTCGAACGGTTGAGGTCAGCCGACACAGTGGTTCTCGATCAATCCCAAGGTGGGGGGTTGACCGACTTGCCCCCGCATGTCGATCCCAATCGCTGGCAAGCTGAAGATCTGAAATGGGTCGACCGTCTGTGCCGCAAACTGGGGAAACGTGTCGAGATCGAAGCCTGGTTCGACTCCAAGTTCGTTCGCGCTGCGCATGAGTTCCACGTGGCGGGAATTCGCGTGGTAGAAGCTCCGGACGAGGACGCAGCACGCGCGGAACGGTTGCGGCATCTGGCGAAGGAGGGGCGGCGCGTCGTCTATGTCGGCGATTGCGCCCGCTTCCCCCAAACTGCGGCGCTGGCGGCGGTGGCGATTTCGACCTCGGAAATTCATCGTGACAACGCGTTTGAACCTGACGCATTTCTCCTGGCACCCGAACTCGCTCATGTCGTGAGTCTGTGGGAACTCGCGGTGCGGGAGCCGTGGCGGCATCGGTTGCATCAGGCTGTGGTCGCGGTTCCCAATGTCTGTTGTGTCGCCGGCGCTTTCCTTCTGGGGTTCACCGCCCTGCACGCGGTCGTCCTCACAAATCTTGGCACCGCCGCGCTATACGGCATGCGGGATTGGCGATTGAACCATGCCCGCGCTGCACGTCGGTCCCTGGGAACCAAATTGCATTCCGAACAACCCCACCGTCCACAGGAACTTCCCCCGTTGCCCCCCCCGGAGGGTCGCGTTCCGTGGCGGCAATTTGCCAGTGGGGAGTACTCTGATTCAGCAACCGTTGCGCCGGCCCCCACTCTCTGCGAAAATCCGCCGCAAGTCGACTTTCCGACTTCTCCCGTTGGTTCCGTGACAAACGCACCGGAGGACTCTGCACCAGAACAGGAGACACTTTCCGCACTGAAGAAACTCCCTATGTCCGTTGGTGCGATTCTCATGGGTGTGGGGGTTGTAGGCGTACTCATTCCGGGACCGTTGGGAACACCCCTGATCCTTGCGGGGGGACTGGCACTCGCCCCTCGCACCTTCAGCCGATTTGAGGCCACGTTTCGTAGGAAGTACCCCGGCATCCATCGAACCGGACTGAAATTTCTGGGACGATTCGTCCAGGATTTTCAGAACCGTTACCCGGACGAATTCCAAGAGTGATGTTCCTTGCCGGATTCCCACACCCCACCCGACATGTTTCCATTTCGCACGCCCCGCCCATCCACCGGCCCAAAAATTGATTGGGTGGCGGGTGCCATTCGTATTCGTGGTCGGAATTTGTTCGCTGCGGAAACCGACCCGGGTTGGCGTCAATTCGCCGGTGTGATCGGTCAAGCACCTGAAGTCGAAGCAGTCCGGCTCGACTCGCATCGCGGCGTGGTGACCATTGAATTCGATCAACGGCAGCCTGTCGTTGAACTGCTCGAAAAACTGAGTCAATTACTGACCAAAAGGGCAAACGCACTTGTCTCCGCGATCGGTACCCCTCACACCGGAATCCAGGCCCCTGGTTTCGATGCTCGGATTGTTGCGACGGAATTAGTCATGGCGACCCGCGACGACGGCGAAGTTCAGCGGCTCCACAACACCGTGGTCTGGATTTCGTGGAAGGGATTACGCCAGGTTGTCTTTCTCGGATTCGCGGGCGCAGCGTTTGTTCTGGCGGTGATCGGGGTACTGGTTCCCGGCATTCCCACAGTGCCTTTTCTTCTGCTGACAAGTTACTTCCTGATCAATTCCTCCCCGGCTCTCCATGCACGCCTGCTCCGCTCCCGACTGTTTGGACCAATCTTGCGAGACTGGCGTGACCACGGGGGACTGAGACCGAAGGTTAAACGGAGAGCGTATGTCTTTATGGCGGTCATGCTGGCTTTGGGAATCGCGCTTGGCGGCGTTTCCGGGACGGGACTGTTGGTTGTGCTGCTGTTGTCGATGATCGGAGTGGTATCGCTCGCGCGGATTCCGACAATTCCCACGACTACCCCGCCTTGACGGACCGAAACCAGCGAATCAGAGCGGATTCAAGACGAATTCAAGTGAGCCAGCCGGTTTTACGTTTCACGTAAGCTAAGCTGAATCAGGCTGGGCTCCAGAAGCGGTCGCTCTGGAGCCTGCGAATCCCAACCGACGCGCACCGGAACGACGTTTCCCTCACCTGAAGTAACCCGAGTTTGTGCGATGCATTGTGACGCAGTCACCCTGCGCGGAACTCCGTGCAAAAATTCGAGTTTGCCGGGTGCGCATTTTTGCCGGATTCACGCGAGCCATGCCCCCCCCGTGCCGAAAGCCGCGACGGCAACCGTCGAACCGTTCGGCGGTGATCCGAGCGCCACGGGTGCCGTCACGGGAGGCACCGGTTTCAGTGGGGCCGCTGTTTTTCAGATGCTGGCAGATCGCATCGCGAGCTTTGTGAGTCCCGAGCCGGCTCCAGCCCCATCTCCCCAATCTGGAGATCCTCTGGCGGCATTGGCCGCCGCGTTGGCTGCGGCCTCCGCCGCTTCGCCGAAATCAACACAAGAACCGCTTGCGGATCCGGCCCCCGCCGTCGACACCACTCCCAACGATCCGCTGTCACAACTCATTTACAAGGCGGCCTACGGGTTGGGGTACGGCGTCGCGTTTCCCACATTCATGGCGCTGAGTTTTGTTCCCGACAACGCCCTCGGACGGGGTCTCCGCGATGGAGCCGCCAGCGCCGAGGAAACGGTCA
>JAPLOC010001087.1 GCA_026692825.1 Planctomycetota bacterium
AGACAAGAACGGCTGGCTTGATGCCGACGAACGTCAAGCCGCCCGCAAAGCACAAGGTGAAGGGCGTGGTCAGCGCGGTCGCCGATTCGGTCCTCCTGGCGGCATGGGAGGTCGTGGCGAAGAACCGGTCAAGCCGGGTCCGCAAGTCGCGAAAACCGATTTCAAACCGAGCGATGCTCCCCTCTACGCCCCACATGTGGTTCGAACGATCTTCATCGACTTCGAATCGAATGATTGGGAAGCGGAAATGGCCGACTTCTATCGCACCGATGTGGACGTTCCCGCGACAATCACCGTCGACGGCAAGACCTACCCGCAAGTTGGCGTTCAGTTCCGGGGAATGTCCTCCTTTGGAATGGTGGGGGCCGGCCACAAACGGTCGATGAACCTGTCGATGGATCTGGTCAACAAAGACCAACGGCTGCTTGGCTACAAGACTCTGAATCTGCTCAATGCGCATGAAGACTCTTCATTCATGCACCCGGTTCTGTACAACCAGATCGCGCAGCACTACCTCCCGACACCCAAAGCGAATTTCGTGAAGGTCGTGGTGAACGGCGAGAGCTGGGGACTGTACGTCAACACGCAACAGTTCAATAAAGACTTCCTCGCCGAGTATTTTCCCAGCAGCAAAGGTGCCCGCTGGAAAGTTCCCGGCAGTCCGGGAGGACGCGGTGGCTTGAATTACTTGGGTGAAGACCCCGCAGCTTACAAGGGGATCTACCAGATCAAGTCGAACGACAGCGAGAAGTCGTGGAAGGCACTGGCCAACTTGTGCAAAGTGCTGAACGAAACACCGCTCGACCAACTCGAGGCCGCTCTCGATCCGATTCTCGACATCGATGGTGCGTTGTGGTTTCTGGCGATGGAGAACGTGATGATCAATGGCGATGGATACTGGGTTCGTGCCAGCGACTACAGCATCTATCTTGACGAAAAGCACCGCTTCCACATTCTGCCGCACGACACCAACGAAACCTTCGGCCTTCCGATGGGGCCGGGGATGGGTGGTCGCGGTGGTCCGGGCCCGGGGGATTCGGTGGCGGCCCGGGCGGTCCTGGAGGCTTCGGCGGCGGTCCAGGTGGACCGGGAGGGGGTCGGCCTCAGCGACCGGATGATGGTCCTGGCGAACCCCGTGGTGAACGACGAAGGCCCGACGGTGACGAGGATGGTCCCCGCGAAGAACGCCCCCGTGATGGACGCCCCCAGCGTCCCGATGGCGCGGGCCAGCCGGGTCGTCCGGAAGGTCGCGGCGATCGCCCGGAACGCCGTGGTGAACGTGGCGGTGAACGTGGTGGCGAACGTGGCCCGGGTGGTCGCGGACAGGGAGGCGGTCGTGGTCCCGGTGGATTTGGCGGGTTTGGCGGTCCCGGCGGAATGGGGGCGGGGAGTCTGGAACTCGACCCGTTGATTGGCCTGAATGACCAGTCGAAGCCGCTTCGCAGCCGGTTGCTCGCCGTTCCGGCGCTCAAGGCGCGGTACCTGGACCATGTGAAAACGATCGCCGAGGAATGGCTCGATTGGAACAAACTGGGACCAATCGTCGCGGACTATGCAAAACTGATTGAGCCTGAGATTGCCGCCGACACCCGCAAGCTCTCGTCACTGGAAGCGTTTCAACGGAGTGTCGCCCCGGATGAAAAGCCGGCGACTGCGGAAGGAGGGGGACGGAGGGAACTC
>JAPLOC010001088.1 GCA_026692825.1 Planctomycetota bacterium
GTAAGGCGGCCGAGTTGGTTTCTGAGGGCTTGGCGACCGACTCGCAGCGTCATCTGTTGTGGTGTCTCGGTGCGGTGCTGTTGCGATCTCCATTCACCCATTTGGCCGACAAATTTGTGCCTGCCGGATCGGAAGACATCCAGGCCCATGAACTGGCCAAAGCGTCCCGAGCGGACATTGATCAGCGATTTGTCACTGGGGCACTGGCGTGGCTCCAGGCCGACGTCAGCCAATGGGACGTCGAAAATGAGGCGGATGGCATCCTCGCCCTGGCCGACGCGTTCGACGTCAAGCTGGCGCGGGACTGGCGACCGGAACAAGACTTCGTCGAGCTGTTCGACGCCGAACAGCGTCGTGAATTTCTGTTGGCGTCTACGACGAATCCGAAAACTGTTGAGTCCGAAAAACTCAGCACAGCAGCATTCCTGGAGAATTGGTCGAAGATCCCCAGCGTCGATTTGCCCGACGTGCTGCTGCATGTGACCCGCCACGGACAAATTCAGTCGGCGAAGCCGAAGAAAGCGAAAAAGAAATGACCGAACAGACCGCTCCAGGATCATTTTGGGCCATCGTCGAGGTGATGGGCCACAGCCGGCATATTGGTCTTGTGGAGGAAGTCACGCTCGCGGGCGCGTCAATGCTCCGTGTATCGACGCCCGCCCTGGCGGCCGATCTTCAGGCCGATGAAGATCGCCGGCGGCAGGATGCGACCCCCGCCGCGGTGGTATTGCTTTCACCGTCGGCATTGTTCCGCGTCACGCCGCGGTCCGAAGCGGACTGTATGGTGATGTTAATGCACGATCGGCCGTGGATCTTTGCGGATCGACCTCCCGCGCGTATTTCCTACAAAGACGATTTTGATGACGGATCTAAAGACGATCCGATTGATTGGTGAAGTTGGCCGCCGGGTCTAGACGGCGGATCTTGCAGAGAGATACACTTCTCCCGTCCGGATCATTCCACTGGGTGGCGCAGGGACGGCCTCCGCAGTGGCCCTAGCTTCTTCGTCGCCGCGGCTCCTTTGGACCCGCGGCGATTTTTTTGGCAATCGCATCAAGGTCCATGGCCAAAATGGCGTCCGCCAACTCCCGGCGGGTCATGCCGTGCCTCAGAGCGGCCCGTTCGAGGCTGCAGAATTGCGCCGTGCCGATCCAGATCTGACGTCGCTTCTTGACGAAATCGTTCATCGCATCTTCCTTGATGGGGGCGACAGTCAGTGTCGCTTTTTGCGACGTGGCAATCAATCCCTGTTGCGATTCGCCCTGGTGACAATGAGCCTGTCTTCTTCTGAATCTGGTCCAACCACTCGGGAGACAGGCGTGAAACCTCTGTTCAAATCAAAGACAATCTGGATCAATTTGGCCGTGGTTCTGTTGACCGCAGCTCTTCAATGGGCCAAGTCCTTGCCGACCGAAGTGTCGGTTGACGATGCGACCGAGCCGACTGTCGCCAAGGCCACCCGCGAAGAGTCAATTCCCGACTTTCCGCAAATCGCACTGCTCGCGATTGGTGGTGTGGCGGCGACCAATATCTGTCTGCGCACCTTCGCCACCGAACCGGCGCGCTGGTAGGGCAAGTCGCTGCGGCTGCGGAGGTCGATAGAGGCGGGTCTGTCTCAATACTCAGGGTGGGTGAGATACTTCCGCAGCCGCGGCGTGGGTTTTTCGAACTCCAACTTGGATTTTTCTCAAAGGGCAATTCCATGCGAATTTCGTTCGGCGTGTTGAGTGTGGTCGCGGCGCTGTGCGTCGCGACATTGTGCATTGTGTGTGGCGCAACGGCTCCGCGATCGACTCCCGAGGCGGCCCGCTACGGCTGGGCTGGCCCCGAGCTGCTGGCGACGTCGACGATTCGAGACCAGGTTCCGGTGTTTTCGCTGGAGTCCAGAGAGATCGAAAGCGACGCGGAGTGCGTCATTCGCGCCAACGCCCCGGACAATGCGACCAAAAATGTCCAGCTCTGGAAAGCCGTCAGGGCACTCAATGACAACGCCGACCCGAAAATTGAGCCGCAGGCGATTGGCGATTGCACCGCTCAGGGGGCGGCTTACGCAGTGTGCGTCTTGAGCGCTGTCCAAATCGTCGAGCAGCTTCAGCCGGCGACCTGGCGACGAGTCCACGTTCCGTTTATTTATGGCACCGCACGCACACTGGTGGGAAAAGGTCGGCTGCGAGGTGAGGATGGAGGTCTCGGCGTCTGGGCGGCCGAGGCAGTGCGACGGCATGGCGTCTTGTCGGCCGAGGCTGCAAAAGCCCCTGCATACAGCGCGGCGATCGCCAGACAATGGGGGGACGATGGCCCCCCCGCGTGGGCACTCGATCTCGGGTCGACCACAATCGTGCGGACGATCGCCCGGGTTGATTCAGCCAACGCCGTTCGCGACGCGATTTGTAACGGCTATCCTGTGACGGTCGCGAGCCGGTGGGGGACGCGTGGCTACCGTCAGCTTGACGGCCGCATTGTGGCCCTGGGAAACGGGTCTTGGTCACATCAGATGTGTATTGACGGCTACGACGGCACGGCCAGCCAACCCCTTTATCACGTGCGTAATAGCTGGGGTTCCGACGCGCACCCCAAGCCAATCGACGGCTCGCCAGCGGGGGGATTCTGGGTGGATGCAGTGGCCGTGAACAAAATGGTGGCTGCCGGTGATTCGTACGCCTTCAGCTCGTTTTCCGGGTTCCCGCTTCAGATCTTGGGAGTGGTTTGTGATGACCGATCGACGCGTGTTGCAGTTCTGGACGCAGGCGTGCCTGGCGATGGCAGTCTATGGGGCGGAAACCGAGCTGTTTCGCCAAC
>JAPLOC010001089.1 GCA_026692825.1 Planctomycetota bacterium
CGCCGTCCGCCACAGGTCCTTTGTCGCGACGACGCTCCTGCGGCGTCGCGCCCGACGGCGCAGCCGGCGGCTGGGTCGGAAAGCGTGACCCGTTGTTTGACTTCAACGTCGTGCGCGCAGGCGTTTCCGATGCGACGTTGCAATCTGTCTCCACTCGACTCTGCCGAAGATGCCGAGACCGCGGCGTCGTAGGAACGCCGTCCGCCACAGGTCGCGACGACGCAGCCGGCTATCAAGACCCCATTCGGTTTCGGTGCAATGTCGCGTTTTCGGCCCCGTGGAGTATTTCGAACGATTCCTGCTTTGCCGACCGTGGTCTCTCCCCCTGCCTAATAGTCAAATCCCGCGACCCGCATGATGATCGCGGCACCGAACGCCAGTTGGACGCCAGCAGCACCAGGCCGCAACGCAGCGCCGGACTGAGCTGGCGCGTCGTGGTTTCTGGTGAGTCGGTTTCAAACCACTCTCCCGCGATCCAGCACAATCCGGGAATCAAAAACAACCAGAGCCGCGCCGCCTCGCCCATGTTCTTCCCCGAAAGCAATAACACCCCCCAGGTCACACCGAACGAAACGACCACAGTGGAATACGACCGATCGCGCACCTGTCGAATCACGACAGCGAACGCGACGCACGCCAACGGCAGGCCGGCGGCGACCGTCAATTCCAGCGGATTGACCAGCATCCACTTCCACCACGTGCGCGGATATTGCAGATAGAAGCCCGCGTGGTTGTGGTAATTCCCCAGCCAGACGGCGAGCAGATCGCACGCGGTCGCCCGGGAAAACCAGATCGTCGGCACGACAATTCCCAAGGACAACCCCGCCACCGCGGGGAGCAGCCGGATCATGTCGGCACGAAACCCGTTCCATCCCGTTGCGGGCGCGTTGGCTTGGTACCGCGTCTGAATCGTAGCCACGACGGCCCAAAACCCCACCACCAATGGAGCCAGGCTCAGCATTAGCCCTCCCCAGAACACCAGCCCCGCGAGCAGCCCCCAAAAGGCCGCGGCAATTCCCCGTCGATCAACCGCCCCCAGCCAGAGATACAGCACCAGACACGACAACAGCGGAAACAACGCGTCGGACTTGGGAATGAACAGGGCGAGTGCCGGTACTGTCGGCCAGAAGGCGACCGCCAGCCAGGCGGCGGCCGGTGAGACGCTCCGCCGCAACAGGCCATAGATCGGGAACACCGCCAGAGCGGCCGCTGCATGCACCAGCAGAAACGCCAGCCAGAGTGTGCCACGGTCGACCACCGACAATGGTTCCCCCGCGAGCGCTCCCCGGTCTCCCCGGGTTGAAAGCAATTGCAATTCGCGGAACGAGGTCCGGACCACCTCCGGTTCCGAGGCGGCGAGCGCGGTTCGCAGCGTCGGGGAATTCTCGACGACGCGCAGCAGCAGTTCGAACGCGATGATCAGGCCGGGAGGGTGAGTTCCCTGGTGGAGCACATCGCCAGCGGCGACCGTTTGTTCGTAATTCCCGAGGAATTGGGGGAACGCTTCGTGATGCCGACGGGCTTCGGTGAAATACCCCGACGACTTGGGGTAATACAAGACCCAGCCCGACTTGGCGAGATCGTGCCCATTGGGAGCGGCCTGCTGCGCGATCCAGAGCCAGCCGAAGCCGGCGGCGGCCAGTGCCAACAGCCAGCAACACCGCCCGCGGGCGCTCAGTCCTTCGATCCGCCGAAGCCCCAGGGAGCGTCGACTCATCGGAAGAGACGCGGGGCCACTCCCATTCGCCGGGGACACCCAGCGGAAAATCCCCCACCCAGATTCCCACAGCACTCACGCACGCCACCAGGCCGGCAATCGCGGTGAATGCCACCCGTGAGCGGGTAGACCAGGGACGGGGTGTGGTTCCCGGGAGGGACATGACGCAGGATCCATTTCCATTGGGTTGGGAGACGCTCGCAGCCGACGGCCGGCACGATCCGCAGGAAGAATATACCGAGCGCGGCACCAATTGATACATTTTGCACTCGACGCCCTCTTGAAACAAAACCGACCAGTCGGTATAGTAATACCAACCAAGCAGTCGGAGCGAACATGTCGGCCAAATCTCAATCCACGCGGGATCTCCTGTGCGAGGCGGCGATCCGCACTGCCAGCCGCGATGGACTGTTGTCGATGACACTCGACAACGTCGCCCGCGAGGCGAAAGTCAGCAAGGGGGGGGTGATGTACCACTTCCCCACCAAAGAACAGCTCGTTCTGGCCATGGTCGAACATTTCGGCCAACGTCTCGAACGGATGATTCTCGAACGGGTCGCCGTCGATCCCGAACCCCGCAATCGCTGGGCTCGGGCGATGATCGATCTCACGTTTCCTGCAGTTGCCAGGTCGAACACAAAAACCGGGGCGAGGGGGGGCGAAGAGGCTAAGCCCGCTGTGGGCGCTGGGAGAGACGACGAGAGGTCGGTGGCCAGTGCCAGCGCGTTGGGGGGAGACCTGTTCTGTCCGGAGGCGCTCGATCAGTTCTTTCTGGCGATGCTCGCCGCCGCCGTCACCCATCCCGGAGTGCTGGAGCCCTTGCGGGCTGTTGGCAAACGGATCCAGGAGCGCCTGCTGAGCGATCCGCACGCCGGCCTCGATCAGATGCTGACATGGCTGGTGATGGACGGGATGTTTCTCTGGCAGTTTGTCGGACTCATCGACCGTGATGATCCCCTGTTCCAGCGGATCGGCGAGGAGCTGCGACGCCGGGTCGCCACCGACTCTTCCGCCGCCGTCCCCCGCAGTGACCACTCCTTCGAAAAAACCGCGCGCAAACACGTCGGCGAAGCGGCCCTCGGCGGCGGGGAAGAAACCCAAGTCCCGGTCCACTCCAGAACGGAGGGCAGGATGAACCGCCTCTTCTCCTCCCGCGCGGCTCGCTGGCTGCTGGCGATTGTCACTCCGTTCGCGCTCGCGGTCTCGCTCGGAAATCTCCCCGGTGAGACCGGTGTCGCGTGGTTCGACGGCCTTCGCGCCAGGTTTCGGTCACACCCGAGCGGGGAACAAACCGCTGTTTGGACTCCCCGCCACGTTCACGCTCTGGGTCGCCTGGAGCCGCGCGGCCGTGTCGTGCGATTGGCGCCTCCCTCGGGGAACGACGCGGCTCGGGTGGAGAAACTCCTGGTAAGCGAAGGGGACGACGTTCCCGCGAATACCGTTGTCGCGCTGCTCGACACGCACTCCCGGCGACAAGCCGAACTGGGGGAAGCCGAAGCGCGGTGGAACGCCGCCCGGGCGAGACTGGCGCAGACCCGCGCCGGCGCGAAGGCGGGTGACATTCAGGCGCAGCAGGCCGCGGTGGATCTGCTGGCAGAACAGAAGAAAGTCTCCCAGCGCGAGCTGGAGCGAGCCGAGCGATTCCGCAATCAGAAAGTGATCTCCAGCGAAGACTTCGACAAACACCAATGGACCTACGACCGGGTTGTCTTCGAATATCGGCGAGCCGAGCAATTGCTCACGAGTATCAGCGAAGTCCGCGAGATCGATGTTCGCGTTCAGGAGCTTGAGGTCGCCGCCGCCGAGGCCGCGGTCGAATCGGCCCGCGCCCGGCTCTTGGCGAGTGAGGTCCGTAATCCCACGGAAGGTCGTGTGTTAAAGATTCACACCCAGCCTGGCGAGAAAATTGGCGAGTCGGGGCTGATGGAACTGGGTGACACGGCTCACATGCAGGCGGTTGCGGAGGTCTTTGAAGGAGATCTCGCGGTTCTCGAACCGGGACTGACCGCGATCGTGCGCGTCGATGGGACCGGCGAGCGATTCGAGGGAGAACTTGTCGATCTGGGGGCGCTGGTGGGGCGCAAGGTGGTGCTGTCGAACGACCCGGTCAGCGATACCGACGCCCGGGTGGTGGAGGTTCGCGTGCGGCTCAGTCCAGCCGACAGTGTGCGACTCGCCCGACTTTCCAACGCGCGGGTCGAAGTGACGATTGCATTGCCCGATCGGGCGGGATCGGCTGCAACGTC
>JAPLOC010001090.1 GCA_026692825.1 Planctomycetota bacterium
GCCGCCGGTTCATTTTCCACCACAATCGATTCTCGGGATCGACGGCGAGCGCCTCGGCGCGGTCGTCACTCGACTGCTTGTAGACCGCCGACAGCAGGATTCTTCGGTGGAGCGATTTCACCGACCAGCCATCGGAGATCAGAGTTCCGGCGAGGTAATCGAGCAGCTCGGGATGAGTGGGGGGCATTCCCCGGCGACCAAAATCGCCGGGCGTTCCCACGATTCCTTTTCCGAAGTGATGCATCCAGACTCGATTCACCATCACCCGGGCGGTCAGCGGATTGCGTTCATTGGCAATCGCCTGGGCCAGTTCGAGCCGACCACTTCCACGGGCGAAGTTCTTCGCGCCGGTCTCGGCCACCGCCTGAAGGAACCGGCGGGGAACTTCGTCACCTGGTCGTCCCGGGTTCCCGCGAATCAGGATCCGGGGGGCGACCGGTTGCGGAGCGTCATTGAGAACCATCGCGCGCGGCGGGGCCGCGACCGAATTCGCCTTCCAACTGTCGACCTCTTTGCGCAGTTCCGTCAGCCGGTTCCGCATCGCCCGATCCAGCAGTCTTCGCAACTCTTCCTTGGGAACAGACAACGGTCCCTGCTCGGAATACAGAATCTGTCGCAGTTCTTCCGCTGCCGGTTCCGCGAGCGCCGGCGGCAATGTCGTCGAGCCGTCGGCCGCCGCCGGCTGGGGCTTCTGCGATTCGACCCACTGTTTCTGCACGTCGACAAACAGCTTTCCATACGCGGTCGCGACGTCGACCATCGACTTCGGCTTCAATTCCGCCAGTGTCTTCCTCACGAGCGGATTCAGCTTGGGAGCATCGGCTGCCGGTTCGGCTCGAAACGCCGCCAGATACGCCTCCGCCTTGGCTTCGAATTCCCCATCGGGCAGCGCCGCCAGCACGTGCCAGGGAGCGAAGATGGGGTGATGTTCCCGCGCCGTCGAAGCGACAAAGTTCCGCCAGCGGGTGACCATCTCGTTGCGAACGTCCCGGAGTCCCAACGCCACCCGAATCGCTTCGGGAATCGGCTGTCCATCTTTCTGGACGATCGAGAGCAGATACTCCACAGACTGTCCGCGGAGTTGATTCAACACCTCGACCCGTTTCTCTTCGAGAAAGTTCTGGGCCACTTTCTCCCGTTTTTCCAACTCGGCCACATACGCCTTGTACTCTTCTCCTTCGCCGGGATCGCCAATTTGAGGCAGATCCCCCGGTTCCACGCAGCTCGCGAAAACGCCGTGGAGCGAATAGTAGTCGGCGGTCGGAATCGGGTCGTATTTGTGATCGTGACAGCGGGCGCACTGAACTGCCAACCCCATCAAGCCCCGCGTGACCACATCAATCCGGTCGTCGATGATGTCGTTCTGGTTGTTGCCAAACCGTCGCCCCAGCGTCAGGAATCCCAAGGCGGCGAGCGCGGTGCGATTCCCCCCCAATTCAAGCTGATCGGCCGCGAGCTGCTCCAGCACGAACCGATCGTAGGGCAGGTCGGCGTTGAACGCGTTGATCACGTAGTCGCGATACGTGTACGAAAACGGGTATTTGCGTTCCTCGGTGAACACGTAACCTTTCGTGTCGGCATACCGCGCGACATCGAGCCAATGCCGGCCCCAGCGCTCACCGTA
>JAPLOC010001091.1 GCA_026692825.1 Planctomycetota bacterium
GAGTACTCGGTCCAGGTATCGGTTACTTCGTTCGCAGCTTGTTTCCGGGACTAGGGAACAGGCATGGCAGGCGGCGCGGTTTAGCCCTTTGTATCCTTGAGCGGAGATGGTAGCGCACACCGGGTCCGACGAGCACCATGTTGCCAGCCGCAGGGCTTCCTTGAGTACGGGCTCAAGCCGATCGGGGTCACCCATCCTGACGAGACCGCCCAAGCTGCCGTCAGAGTCGGTTGTAGAGGTGTAAATCAGGCAACCTGCCATCTCGCCTGCAGGGCCATCGGGAAGGACCTGCTCGGGGGTTGCAACGTAGATACGCTCTCTTAGGGAGGCTGACGAGTAACCGCATTCAAGGGTCAACTGCCGGATAAGCAGATGCGCGAAGGTATGGACCAAGATAAGCCTCGGAGATGGCGGAGTTACCGCTTCCCACCCTTCCTCCTTTGCCAGCCGGCTATAATTCAACACGAGCGGGGCCATGCGCTTCGTGACCGCTGGCCGCCCTTCCCATTCCCTGAGCTTAGCGAGGTTCAACTCCAGAAATATACCCTCCCCACGGAGCTCGATCGCGGGGAGCCACTTCTCCGGATTCCGCGACAGCGGCGCGTATTTTCCAGCGGAGTTCTCCACCTCCGGATTGTCCCGTGTAATCCGCCTGAACCCTTGTAACGCTGTCACTTCCCTGAGCCGGTGAACCTTCACGACTCTCTCAATGCTACTGGACCAGGCGGGAGGCGGGTCCACGATTCGTGCGTCGAAGTTGCCGCGGGGGTTCTTCTCGCCCTGTCGAAGTGCGACGCACTCAGCGTACCTTCGACCCGTCGGAGCGGTCCTCGCCGGTTTCCCTACGATTGCCGAGCCGGTGATCCGCTCCACGATGCTCGAAATGCAGTCCTCATCTCGGAACTCGCGATCCCTGTCGAAGCCTGCCTCTCGCAGCTTCTTCAAACGAAACTTCGCAAACGCCCCAACTTCGGGTTCTGGCCTATCCTGCTCGGCTGCCTGCTCGCAGTCAAGCTCCCACGCTTCACGCAACGCCTCCACGTGTTCGTCAAGCGACTCTGCGAACTCGCTCGTATGGGGCGGGATCGAGATGACCGACGTCGTCACCGGCAGGTGCAGGTTCGTCGCCCCCCGAAGGAATACCTTGAGCGGCCGGTCACACCCCGAGGAATCGCCCCTGCTCTCGATCCACGGCCGCCACCCCCTGCACCTCGTGATCCCCCTCAGCGCATCCTTGCCGAATACCCCGCGCAGAGACTTGCTCGCCTGGCAAGTGCAGGAAACCACCAAGTCGTCGATTGCTAGAGAGCCACCCATTGATCGCAACTCTAGGTAGTGCGGAATTCCTGCCGATCCCGCGTCCGGGGTCTTTTCTTGATGAGCCCAGCGGAACCAAGGGAAGTCGTCGATGTGGCCGGGGTGGTCCGGTTCCGGCCCGACCGTTGTGTCGTGATAGCAGACCACGACTAGGCGGGTCGGAACCCCAGTCCCGCGACTCTTCTCCTTGCACCGCGTGCAGAGAGGCTTCCCACCGTCGATGCACTCGAATGCGTACTGAGGCCCATGCCTGGGGACCGCTCCCTCGGCGTCGGTGAAAATCTCTCGGACGATCCCCAAAGCGTGGCACTTGGGGCAGTAGAGCCACTGCGGGAAGCGGACGGCCGGCAACAGTGTCGGAAATATGTTGTCCTCATCTGCCACTGGGGGAGCTTGGAACCAGACCTTTCCGACCAGCGTCTCCAAGTCCGGCTCGTGTAAAATCTGAGACCTGTCTCGCGATGGCCAGTGGTCCATTCCCAGTGGCATGGCAGAGTGGAACTGAAAATCAACAACGGCCCCGATGCCGAATGTTAGAAGCGCCTGACTCTGGCGGATCTCACCAATCTTCCGGACCCTTGTCTTTCTTTTTCGAGCGTCTTGCTGTTGTCTGGCCATGGTGGGTCAATCTACCTCCTCAGGTGCGACGTTGCTTGAATCAGTCGATGAATCGACTGGCCTCTTCGACACTGACTTCACGAGCTTAAGCCAGAATCCAGTCTCGGGTTCAACGGTGCGCATGGAGCTGGGAACCCCTTCGAGTCCATCCCTCTCCCGGCGTGGGGACGTCGGTTGGCGAAGAAGACGATTCGGACCGCGGTCCCACCGCATCCCCGTCCCGTACTTGGACGAATTGGCGAATTGCCTCGCCCAGTTCCTCCACCGTTCCAGCCGGGCCTCTACCTCCGCGACTGTGGCCGCAGCTTCCCGTTCGTCCTGATCGCGGACACGGTCAAGGATGGGC
>JAPLOC010001092.1 GCA_026692825.1 Planctomycetota bacterium
AATCGCGGGATCATGCTGCTGGAGAAAACCCAGTACGCGCTCGGGTCGACCGTTCCCTTGCGGGTCCGCCTGCTCGATCCGCAGTTCAAAGAGTACGAGGCCGATAAGGTGAGCCTTGAACTGTTCGACCCCAGTGGCAAACCACGCAGCCCGGCGCTTTCGCTGCTGGGAGACAAGACCCGCCCCGGCCTGTTCACCGGCTCATTCATCGCGGGGGTCCCCGGCACCTACAAACTGGAACTGGGAATCCCTGATTCCGACGAAAAGCTGACGGGAAGCGTTTCCGTACGTATGCCCAACCTCGAGTTTGAACATCCGGAACAGAACGCCAACCTGCTCGGCCTGCTCGCCCGGAACGAAACCGGCGGACTGTTTCTGAAACTCGATTCGATGGCGACCGAACTCCCGAAACTGCTCCCCGACCGCTCGCAGGTCCGAATTCAATACGACCAGCCGAAATCGCTGTGGGACCGCCAGTGGGTGATGTACATTCTGGTCGGCCTGCTGGGTGCGGAGTGGCTGACGCGGAAGCTGCTCAAGCTGGCGTAGAGTCAAATTTCGCCGCATTGAGTGTTGCGACATGTAGCGGACGGCGTTCCTACGACGCCGCGGTCTGGACGTCCTTCGACGGAGTTGAGTGGAGACAGATTGAAACGTCGTATCGGAAACGCTTGCTCGAGCGATGTTGAAGTCAAATCACGGGTCAAGCTTACCGACCTGGCCGCCGCCTGTCGGCGTCGGCGCGACGCCGCAGGAGCGTCGTCGCGACATTTGTAAAAATAGGCAAAACAGTCAATCCGTTCCACCTGTAACGGTTCTGTCGATCGTTCCCGCCCTAACCGAATTTCCGGTTCTGCTTCGTCGAATACGTATGCCAGGAGTTTCGATTTTGACGCCCTTGTCGGAGGAGACGACGTGCCATCCTGGATTTTTGATCACGCCAAGTGGAAGAGACTGGTCAAGGCCGCTCGTATTTCCGCCGGCAAAACCTGGAATCAAATGACCTTTTCCGCTCGGGCCCGCCGGTCCGCCCTGGTGTTCGCTCTGGCCGCCGCTGGAACGGCTCCATTTCTCCCGGTGATCGCCGGTTCGCCCGCGGCCGACCGGGCCAAACAGGAACAAGCGGCCGAATCCGCCGCAGCCCTGCGGGCGCTGTTGACCCAACCCGATGTCGACGCCCGCCGGGAGGCGGTGTTGCAGATCGAATCGCTGGGGTCGCTGGGAGGCAAAGCGGCCGACCTGCTGGTTGAGCCGCTACATGATGCCGACGCCGAAGTGCGTGCCTGCACCGCGATGGCGCTGTTGCGACTCGGGCAGCACCACGACGCTGCTGTCTTGGTTCTCGCCGCGCTCCTCGAATCGGACGCTCCGGAAGAACGTTGCCTGGCGGCGTTCATCCTGGGGGAATTCCGCGTGACAGACAGTGTCGCCAGCGAACGGCTGGAAACGTGTCTGCAGGATGGCACAACCGAAGTTCGGCTGCACGCCGCCGAGGCCCTCGTCAAAATCGATTCGGATCACGCCGGTGCCTTAACCGAACTGACAAACGGTCTGGCGTCGACGGATGAAGCCGAGCGGGCGTTCGCGATCCATGCGTTGGGCGTGCTGGACCAGACTCCGAACCCCACGTTGGCGTTTCGGATGGCGGCGGCGCAGGGGGATGCGGATCTAGATGTCGCGGCTGGCTCCGCGTTGACTTTGATTCGCTGGAACGCGTCAGCCGCCAAGGCGAGCGAACGGGCCTTTGTTTCGAAGGAACGGGTCGAGAACATCAAGCGGTTGCTGGAAAACGGAAGTCCAGCGGCGAGGCAGGCGGCGGCGGTTCGCCTGGGGGTCGCGGTCGATCCCGAGTCCAAAGTCGCCGGCGCGGCGCGGGCTCATCTTCGCGACGAAGACTCCATTGTTCGATCCAGCGCCGCATTGGCTTTGTGTGCGTCGACCACGGACGCGCCGGCGGTTGAGACTTCGCTCTTGGAATTGCTGGATTCAGCCAACGATCAACAGGCGATCGCGGGATTGGGGGCGGTTGGGCGGATGCCCAGTGTCTCGCGTCCGCTGGTTGAGGGAGCGCAACGGCATCTGCGGTCGGCGAATGGAACGGTGCGAATTCTGGCGGCGGCGGTGGTGGCCCGAGTGGCGCCCAATCACCCGCAGGTTCTCGCCGAGCTGGCGCAGGGGATCGCGAAGGGTTCACCCGAATCGCGAACGCTGGCCGCCCGGACGCTGCGAATCACCCAGTGGCAGAACGACGCGCGTGTCAAGCAGAGCCTCGCCGCCGCTGTTCGGGAAGACAACCTGCGAATTCGCGCGGCTGCCAATCAGGTCATGTCGGGTGGCGGACGACCGGCCGCGGTTCGCCCGGCGGGTTTCGTTGAAGAACTGTCGGGATCGTCCGACGACGAAGACGGGGGGACAGGTGACGCGGGACAGGCCACAACCGCTCCAGCGGAACGTGAACCAGCCCTGCTTACCAACCCGGGGTCGGTGCCGCTCGTCGTCCCTTCACATGAGATTCCACTGATTGACCCTGCGGTGGAACCCAACACTGCACCTCCCCCGTCGCGTCCGATCTCCCACGGAGCGGCCTCACCAGTTCGGACTGTCCACCGGTCAACCGACGACGGTCCCGAATTCAAATCGATCGGCCGGGTGAGCGCCGCGATAGTCCCTCCCGAGGGGGAGCTTCCCCTCAATCCCGGGGAAGACAAAGCGCGACAGTTGGGAGGCCGATTCCACCAGCTTGGCGTATCGCGCGGATTCGCGGAAACCGCCTGCATGTGGACTCCGGCCGCGGTCAAGCACTACCCGCTGTACTTCCAGGAAATCAATCTGGAACGGTACGGCTACCACTACGGCTGCTTCCAGTCGGTCGTGTCGGGAGCCACCTTCGCGAAGAATGTGGCTCTCTTCCCGGTGCATGTTGTGGGTGCCCCCCCGTGCTGGACCGAATACGCGGTCGGATATGAACGACCGGGCAATTGCGCCGAGGTCAACTGCTACCGACACCGGCTGTTCACCAGCCACGAATGCGACGATGGCGATGAAGAGCCGGTTCCTATGGGGTCGAAGATTTCGCGGTGAACGTGAATCGAATGACGGACTGAAAGAGCTGTAATTCGATAGTCGAAGCGTCTTCATCGATCCGGTAATCAATGAAGTGCAACGGCTCGTCACCGCGGCTCTCTTCGTACAAGAGTCGACCGGTCCGCCGGTCGAGGCTTGTCAGCAGGAACTTCTGTTCCAGGCCGTTTCCGGTTCGGCGGGGTTCAAAGATGTGCGAGGCAAACGTTACGAGTGGTATTTCGGACGGCTGTTGCGGATCGATCTGCTGTTTCGTCATTTCGGAACTCCACAGCCGTTTGCCAGACGCTCGGTCGAGAGCATGAACTACGCCGTTCACCGTCAAATGGACGTTTTGCTGATTGCGAACGATCGAGGGTCCGTTGGGGAGCGGTTCGTTGGCAATGACCAGGTATTGATCTCGGCTTCGC
>JAPLOC010001093.1 GCA_026692825.1 Planctomycetota bacterium
CCGCGAGGCGGAACACGTGGTACAGAGTGAGGACATTTCTATCGGGCACAACCCGGGGACATTTCTATCGGGCAGCGACAGTCTGAGACAACAGAGTTGACAAGTCCATGCCGCGCCGCCAAAGTCCTAGGAGGTTCTACCGCACTTCGGCGGTCGAATACCTGTGCGGTGAAATACGGCAGTCGCGGCGAGCCGAGGTGCGTTCATGCAACATGCGAAGCCCATCTCCGATTTGGTAGTTCAACGTTGGAAGGACGCTGGGGCGGTATTTGGCTGGCAAGACCAATGGGGATATTACAGCGACGAGAGATCTGAAGACGATGACCTGCCCGCTTTTCTCTTCGACAACAACTGGCATCGTGAAGAACTGTGCGACTTGCCAGATGCAGGGATAGCATTCCGCACATGACACCCGAGCAACTCATCAAAGAAGGACGGAAACTTCAACGGCCCTGCATGTTTCTTCGTCCACAGGGCACAGGACCGGTTGCGGCCATTTGGCACGAGCGGGATGACGGAGAGATTGAGTCCACTGGCCATCATTGTTGGCTCACCGTGGACGCTCGCCATATTCCGGGGGTGCCATCGTCCGTTTCCGGTTATGTCAGCGTTTTCACCGACGAGGTGAAGTGTCAGGGCGGGCGAGTTGAGGTTTCGCGTTCATGGCCAAAGCGCGGGGGCACGGAGTTATTCGCACACGCCGCTTCCGTGTTGCCACCGATTGATGCCGTGTTTGCACGCGGCTCAGAGGCTGTTGGAAATTGGATACGCTCACACGGTTGGGAGCGCACCGACCGCTACAACGACAATTTCAAGGACGCAGCCATTGTGCTGGAGTATGAGCGCGTGTGGCAGCGAGAGTTTCCTGTCTACTTCGAGTCCGACATTTACGCAGTGCTCGGAGGCTGGCACTTTCCCATGGCGGACGATGACTGGCACGGTTTTCTTGATGAACAGTTGATTGTATTCACGATTCGCAATTTCGAGCCGTGGGTCGAGGCCTGGAGAACGAGGACGGGCCAGTTCCAAGTGATTCAGAGGATTACATGAAAGGAGCCCGGTGATGGCGGATCCCGGTGACACCCACCCGCCAGATATTGGAAATCGCCGGCGGCATGGTGTAACCAATTATTGAGTAGGCAGCCGCGTCGCATTCTACGGAATCCGTACCGGGTCATGCGTCAGGGCCGATCGGTGACCAGCGAATTGTCCGTAACTGATTACGCTCAGGGAGGTTCCGGCGATTGGCCAAGGATTACTCATGCTGGCTGGTGGGTGTCACCGGGTTAATCACCTCCATCGAAGCCAATCTCTCGGCGAACGGTCTACGCGTTCGTTCGCCTTCTGACCGCCTTTGAGTTCCGACCGATCAACTGGTCATCTTTCTTCGCCAGGATCGAGACGCCGGGAGGGGGGATGAGGAGACTTGAACACCGGGGGCGGCGGTTACACCGGTCCTTTCAGAATCTCTGCGGGAAGGCGCGCTGCCACTGGACTCTGGGTGAATCCCGTGAGGTCCCGGGTGGCGATCACATCGATATTGGCAGCCACAGCGCAGCGAATCGTTACATTGTCTTCGTAGTCGGCGCCGGGATCCTCGCACGCGGCACGCAGGGCGGAATGATCGACCGGAAGGACATCGAATGTCGACAGGCAGCGGACGACTCCCCGCAGGGCCAGCTCAGTCCCGACGGTCTTGCGGCACATGTAAAACAGCTTCGTGATCGTTCTTGCGAATCAGCTCGTCCTCGAGTATTTGCTGGCACTCCGCGTCGTCGGGGGGGGCGACTCCTTGCGGGCTGCACAATCCACGAACGGCTGCCGCCGGCACCCCTTTCAATCGGCCCGCATTTGAATTTGTTCGTTCAGGCTCTCGCGATCGCAATTCCACAAGAACTCGCTCCCCCCTCATTCAAACCGGGGTCGTCCGCAAGTTCAATCGTGCGTCCATGAATGACGCCGTTCAGTGTTTTCGTCACCGTAGAATCACTTGTTGTGGAGGAGCATGTCGATACGCCGTATCGTTCCACGAGTGAGTCGAGTCTACCGTTGATTCCCGCACCGTTCAATCCGCCGACAACACGCTTGCTTTCGTCTCCGCCCCATCGCAGCGCGGTGACACCCACCAGCCAGATATTGGAAATCGCCGGCGGCATGGTGTAACCAATTATTGAGTAGGCAGTCGCGTCGCATTCTACGGAACCAGTACCGGGTCATGCGTCAGGGCCGATCGGTGACCAGCGAATTGTCCGTAACTGATTACGTTCAGGGAGGTTCCGACGATCGCCCAAGGATTTCTCATGCTGGCTGGTGGGTGTCACCGGGTTCAGATCTTGTAGGCGAATTCTCCGACGAACGGTGGGTGGCCCCATCATTCCAGCCTTCGGTTAGCCGCCGATTGTCCCCAGATCGTCCAGCGCCCGCGTCGCTGCGGATCGGACATCCTCTTCATGCGAAACCACCAATCTTTTGAGCATTTCGTGCGCCTCCCGCCAATGCGCGCCGCCGCCGCATCGGCCTAGAGCCGTTGCGACAACCGCCAACAGGGAACCGGCCTTGGATTCGGTGGCGGTTACCTTTTCGAACTCCTCGAAGTGAAATCGGCCGTGTGCGTATCGCCGTTCTGCCAATCGGACGAGGTCAGGAACTGCGTCATGGGCAACGTAACCCATCTCGCCCAGTGCCTGGGCCGCCGTACGCGATACGCCCCAGTATTCATCCTTCAGTGCCCAAGCAAGAAACGGCAACGCCAAATCGTGCCGTCCCCCGACTTTCCACACCGCTTCCGCGGCTGCCACGCGAAGGGCCAACCCACAGTCGACGGTAACGGGCACGACGAGTGTGCGAAGAATGACCGGCATGGCCGAGTTAGCCGCAGGACCAAGTCGTGCTAGCGCCTCGACCGCCGCACAGCGCCGGAAAACCTCACTGGCGGTCGTCGCGGGCTCATCAGTCAGGATATTGACAAAGTTGTCCACTAAAGAGCAATTCCCTGGCGCGAAAAGAGCGCTGACCCATCTGGTTCGGTACACGACCAGCGTACCTACTGGGGCGGATGAGCTTCAATAGAGAAGATGGAAAGGTGCGACCCCCGTGCCACCCACCAGCCTGCCAGGGAAATCT
>JAPLOC010001094.1 GCA_026692825.1 Planctomycetota bacterium
TGAATGCCAGCGCCTGCGCCATGCTGGGCGAGTACCGCGTGATCGCGATGCTCAATGAAGGCAAGGGAGCGTTTTTTCCGCTGATGGTGATTGATCTCGAAGACCCCGGACAACTTGGAAAAGTCAAGCCGCTGACCCTCCCCGGAACCCACGGAACAGGAACGAGCTGCCTGACGACCAAGGTGGGCAAGGCGTGCCTCGAGATGATCCGATTCTACATGGGAAAATGGGGGACGTGTTTCACCAGACCGGTGCTCAGCAGCATCGAGTTCTGCGACCTCTTCGCGGAAGTACACCTGGAAGTTGTGAACCTGAACAAATCGAACAAGGTCATGGTCGGTGGAAAGGCGTTCGATTTCAGCGAGAAGAGATCGACGGCGATCAAGAATCAGTGGCTACAAAACAAAGACTGGCTGAAGGCTCGCAAGAACAACCGCTTCCACGAAAACCGGTTTCGCGACGCCTATCAGGCGGATTCGATCTTCGACGTGTTCGCCAACAGTGTGCAAACGTCCCGAAAGGTCATGGATTCGATCTACCGATACATGACCTGGAAGGGACTCGACTGAGCCGCGATCTTCACCTCAAAGTCAAAAAGGACCGGCAAACGCGTTACATGGTGACTTTCCCGGACTCTCCGACCCATTTTCCATTCCCGCGAGGATTTCATGTCAGCTTGGGCGTACGAGTGTCAATCGCGGGTTGACCCTGGGATCCGATGGTTTGTTTCCCGGACGGCGGTCGACGAAGACGTGATTGTCGATTCAGAATTCGCGCGAACCGTGGCGGGCGAGTCGGGAGCTTTCCTGTCCGAACCGCCGGTCTCTTGCGAAACAGGATCACGGGAGGACGAGTCGGAAAGTCCACCTCGAACCGCCTCAAGCCGACAGGTGACGGCGGCGGCCATTACCATGGCCGGTGTGCAGTTTGTGGTGGTACTCGTCGGACTGTCCACGGTTTCGGGACCGGGCGAGAGTGACCTGGTCATCGCCGACCTGGAGCCTCTGTTTGGAGTTCCGGTCGTTCTGATGGGACAGGAAGAAGACGGGACTCCTGTTTACTACGGCGACCCGACACTCCAGGAACTCCTTGCGGCCGTCCCCGTGGATCGTCTGCCGCGGCCATTCTGACGGGGGTCGTCTATCATTCTCCGGAAACGCAGCAATCGCCGGGAATGCCGGGCCGCAGTCCGCGTTCTCGCGAATCTCCAGGCTGCCTGAAAAGTGGGCGTCCGTGTGGTTGCACCCACGACGGGGAATGCCGACAATGGTGAGCGTCATGGACGCTTCCCCGTCCAAATTTCGCGAACTCCTGCGGGATTTCTCCGCGACGCTCTCTCAACCGCCGACGATGACCACCTCACCTCCACCAGATCAAGACCCGGCGCAGGCCGCTGAGTCGACGGTCAATATGACTCTCAAGGAGGCGCTGGAACTCGGACGTCGTCACCACGTTGCGGGAAATCTGGAAACTGCCGAACAAATCTATCGCGAAATTTTGCGAGTCAAGCCGCAGCAGCAGGAGGCGCTCCACTTCCTGGGAATGCTGGCCCATCAGACGGGGAATTCCGAAGCGGCTCTGGACTTGATGCTCGCGGCCATCAAGATCGATCCGGGGTACGTCGCGGCGATCAACAATCTCGGCAATGTGCTGATGCATGTGGGTTTGTTTGAACGGGCGGAGTTAGCATTCCGGCGGGCGATCGAACTGGATCCGAATTTTGTCGATGGATACAGCAACCTGGCGGCCGCCTGTAATATGGCGGGAAAATCCGAGGAGGCACTCGCGATGTGCCTGCGGGCCATCCAGTTGACTCCCGAATTGGAATCCTCGGAGCTGGAACTGGCGGAGTCGCTGGCAGCGGAGGGGCAGGTTGAGCAGGCGGCGTCGGCGTTCCAGTCCACCCTGATGCGTCGGCGGTTGCAGCCCGATTTGTACAGTTCTTTGGGACACGCGCTGTCCCGTTTGGGCAAACTCACGGAAGCGGCCGAACTCTTTCGAAATTGGATACGACTCGACCCCGAAAATCCCCGACCCCGACACCTTCTGGCAAGCTGTACCGGTGTCGCGGTTCCCGAACGCGCCAGCAATGAATACATCCAGGATGTTTTCGACAAATTCTCCGAATCGTTCGATACCGTTCTCAAACGACTCGACTACTCGGGACCGCCCCTGATGATTGAGACGATCACCTCGGAACTGGCCGCGAACGTTCCCTGTGATGTTTTGCTTGACGCGGGGTGCGGAACGGGGCTGTGCGGTCCGCTGTTACGGCCCATCGCCAGAAAAGTGATCGGGATCGACCTGTCGGCGGGCATGCTGGCAAAAGCGCGCGAGCGCGCCGTCTACGACGAATTGCTGCAGGTGGAAATCACCGAGTTTCTGCAGAGCCAATCACAGGCGTACGATGTCATCAGTTCCTCGGACGTATTGAGCTATTTCGGGGATCTGTCGGCGTTTGCCGCGGCGTCCGCGAATGGATTGAAGCCAGGCGGGCTGCTCGTTTTCACTGTTGAGAAGGCCAATCCCGAAGACGCGCCGGGTGGCTATCGATTGCAGTATCACGGCCGCTATAGCCATACCGACCCCTATCTCCGGTCGGTGTTCGAGATGGCCGGATTTCGCGTCACTTTGGTCCGGGAGATTTTCCTGAGAAGCGAGTCCGGAAAGCCGGTTTCCGCGTGGCTGGTGGCCGCGCGTTCCGCGAACCCGTGCGATCAGAAGTGAGTGACACATGCCAGTTGCAGTGGATTTTTTGAGCCTCTCGGGACCCCTTGGGGGCTCGAATCCGTTTGTTCTCCGATCGATGACGGGCACCGAGGAACTCGGTCGACCGTTTGAATTCGACGTCGAACTGCTCAGCGAACAGCACGATGTCGATCTCAGCAATGTGCTGGGATGCGGCATGACGATCAAAGTCCCACTGAAGACCGACAGCGTGCGTTTTTTTCATGGGATCGTCAGCCGGTGTCAGCAGGGAGAGTTTGTCGCTCATCGCTATCAATATCGAGCGACGTTGCGTCCCTGGTTGTGGTTTCTAACCCGGACCGCGGATTGTCGGATTTTTCAATCCATGACAACTCCCG
>JAPLOC010001095.1:0-315 GCA_026692825.1 Planctomycetota bacterium
AGGCCTCGTGGCAAGGGACGAACCGCTCATAGTGGGAGCGGTCACGTGAGCGTGTCCAGTTGAATAGCGTGACGTCGAGTCCGGGGAACTTCCTTCCGACGCGGCTGGATGCCTGTATGTACTCGGCCGTCGTCTTGGGTTGACCTTGGATGATCATCATCCCGAGTCGATCGACATCGACACCCACGCTGATCATATTCGTCGCGAGGAGCAAATCCAGGGCGTTGCCCCTGCTGTTCGTCTCAGAAAGCATCTGCAGGACGCGCGGGATGTCGCCGGCCTTCCGCCGGCTTGTTAGTTCTTCCGGGGGAGCAA
>JAPLOC010001095.1:358-2069 GCA_026692825.1 Planctomycetota bacterium
TCGAGTCTTTTCCTTTCGTCCGAGCTGCCAGCGGATCTGGGTAAAGCTCCGCATGTAGTTGGGAACGTCGTCCTGACATAGAACATTAGCACCGGCTAGTTCGCGGATGCTGTTGAAGTAGCAGACCAAGGTCCAATAGGGATCGCGTACGTCTGAAGGAAGTTCAGTAGCCAGTTGAGTAAGGGCACCACAACTTCGAAGGAAGAGTGACTTGCCGGAGATGCCTGGGGCCATGATGCCGATGTAGGTCCGCCCTGGACGATCGGCAGCGACTCGCGCGAAGAACGATTCTCCGGCGGTCAGCGCTGGCGGGGGGAACTGACGTGCCTCTCGCCGGAATAGCCCCCAGACCTGCTCCGCCGCCCTGCGGATCGTGGCCGTCGAGCCAATCACCTTCGGGGGGCGGCCATGCTCATCTCTGGCCAGCAGGTCGATCGCCGACTCAAAGATCCCCACCATGGTTCCGAGTGGCCCGGAAATCAAATGGAGCTCGTCTTGAATAATTAGATCTGGTGGTGGAACGGCAGGACCGACATTCACCCGGCCGAAAAGGGGCCGAGTGTCACTCGACCAAGCCAGTCTCGCGAACTTGTCCACCGTACCAATTAGCAGCGACGGCGGGTGCGCGTAAATCTCCTCGTCAACGATCTGGACCGGGAGGCCCTTCTTGCGACCGAACGGACAACTACCAACCAGCGGCGGCGGCAACTTCCCCGAGCATCGGAAGATCAGGTAATGATCCTGACCGACTGCCACCTCGTTGGAATACCGAATCAACTTGCCGCCCGCGTCCTCAACGCAAATGTTGTCGACCTCGATCTTAGTCCCGCACCACGGGCAGACGCGGACGTGCCTGACGTCCGCACCGAACTCGAGTTCGTCGTTGTTTTGGAGTCGGGAGAGCAGAGTGACCGCGCCCTCGATTGGGGCCTCGTCCGTCCCGAGATCTCGAAAACGGTTCGGTGATGACCCGCCACCAATCCATAGGCCGATCAAGAACGACTTTATTCCGAGGTTGAGTTGGTCCCCACGAATGTCCCTTTTCTTCTCCCGCAATACTTCCGCCGCACAGATGAGCCGGGTTGCACGCTCGAATTGCTGAATTGTCAGCAAGCGGAGCGTGTACCGGGTGATGACCCCGACCCCAGCCCCATTGTCAGGTTTTCCGGCGTGTCGCAAACGACGGTGGAATAGAGTAAATGCAGTCAGTCCGAGGTAGGCCTCGGTCTTCCCGCCACCGGTAGGGAACCAGATGAGGTCCATCAATTCCCGTTCGGAGGGTTGTCCGTCTACGTTTCCAGCGGCTTCAAGCGAAACCGTGAGGTCGGGGGCCGCGATTGAGTTCACTGTCATCAGAAGGAATGCCAGTTGAAAGGGTCGCCAACGCGGCAACTCTTGAACGAAGTTCGGCGCGGCAGCACCAGAGGACCGGGCTCCTTGGAGTACTGCCATCACGAGTTGCTCGTGCATGGCTTCGTTAGCCAAGCGGAAGCAGCGGAAGGCAACCATATCGACCTTGAGTGTTTCAATACCGGCCCGCATCCTTGCAAGGACCTCCGGTCCGAGCCGATTCAGATTGTACTCGGCCACTTCCCTCCTGACCTGGGAAGCGAGGGTTCCGTCCCGTATCCCGGCGACGGCATCGCTAATCTCCTGTCGTCGCTGCTCCAGCCAAATCTCATAGGCGCGACATAGTCCCTCAAGGGCGCAC
>JAPLOC010001096.1 GCA_026692825.1 Planctomycetota bacterium
ACCGTCGCGATTTCAACCTCTCCCGTATGATCGTCGGAGCCGAGGGGACACTCGGGACCGTGACCGAAGCGGTGCTCCACGCGGTTCCACTCCCCAAAGAACGGGGGGTCGTGTTGCTGGAGTTTCGCACCATCGACGCGGCACTGGAGGCGACGCCGCGAATCCTCGAATGTGACCCGTCGGCGGTCGAACTGCTCGACCGCAACATCGTCGAATTGTCGCGACAGAACCTCAAGTACCGTAAATCGCTGGAGTTTGTTTCGGGCACCCCCGAGGCACTGCTGATCGTCGAGTTTTCCGCCGACTCTGAGATTCTGGTTCGCGACGCATTGCAGTTACTGGAATTGAAAATGAAGGGGTGCGCGGGACTCGATCGCTACCTCCGCGCCGAGACTGCCGCCCAGCGTGAACAGATCTGGAACTGCCGCAAGGCGGGGGCACCGCTGTTGCTCAGTATACCGGGTGCCCGCAAACCGATCGCGTTTGTCGAAGACACCGCGGTGGAGCCCAAGCAACTCGCCCAGTTCACGCGACGGTTCAAGGCGATTCTGTCGAAGCATGGCATCACCGGGGCGTATTACGGGCATGCCTCAGTGGGGTGTCTGCATATCCGCCCGATGGTCGACACCAAGTCGGCCGGGGATCTGGCGATTCTCAAAGCGGTCTCTGATGAGGTCGCCGACCTGGTACGGGAATTCGGCGGCGCGATGACGGGTGAACATGGCGACGGCCTCGCCCGCAGCTACCACAACATCAAACTGTTTGGACCGAAACTTTTTGAGGCGTTTCGCGAGGTGAAGCGGCTGTTTGACCCGGCGAACCGGATGAATCCGGGCAAAGTCACCGAGTCTCCCTCGCCGATCGAAAACCTGCGGTACGGCGAAAAATACCCTGGCTCGCACATTCCCACGTTTCAGGATTTTTCGCGCGAAGAACAAGTAGCCGAGGCGCCCGGGCAGGGGTTTCTGGCGGCCGCCGAAGCATGCAATGGTTCGGGGGTGTGCCGCAAGACGGCGACGGGAACCATGTGTCCGTCGTTCATGGCGACCCGCGACGAAGAGCATTCGACGCGCGGCCGCGCGAACGCATTGCGGCTCGCTCTGACCGGGCAACTGCCGCAGGGGACACTCACTTCCCGCCGGATGTGGGACGTGATGGACCTGTGTCTGATGTGCAAGGGATGCAAGGCGGAATGCCCCAGCAATGTCGACGTGGCGAAACTCAAGGTCGAGTTTCTGGCGCACTATTACACCGTCCATCGCCCCAGTCTCGGCACGCGGATCATGGCGAATGCGGGCTGGGTCAATCGACTCGGTTCAGCGCTCGCCCCGATCTCGAACTGGCTGGCGGCGATCGATCCGAAGTTTGTCGAATGGCTCGCGGGCATCGACCACCGCCGGAAACTCCCGAAATTTGTCCGGCAGAATTTCCCAAAATGGTTCGCGCGGCATCAACCCGTCGCAGGGGCCGGGAGACTAGGCAAGGTGGTTCTGCTGGACGATTGTCTCACCAGTTACACCGAGCCGGGGGTGAATCAAGCCGCCGTCGAACTGCTGGAACGGGCGGGATACGCGGTCGAACGGGCGGGGCTGTGGTGTTGTGGTCGCCCCTTCATCTCGAAGGGTCTGGTCGATCAGGCGAAGTCGCTGGTGCGGCGGAATGTCGAACGGCTCGATGGATTCGCCCGCCAGGGGATTCCGATCGTGGGAGTCGAACCGAGTTGCGTGCTGACACTGGGGGACGAGTATCCTGACCTGTTTCCCTCGGAAGCGACAAGCCGGGTGAAAGAGCAAACGCGGTTGCTTGACGGCTGGCTCGCCGACCGGGTCGAGTCGGGAGAAACGACCTTGTCGTTCGCGTCACGACCGGGATCGATTTTGCTGCATGGACACTGCCAGCAGAAAGCACTCGTGGGAACCGAGGGGACGAAACGGGCGTTAGGAATGATTCCGGGGCTGGAGGTGCGGGAGGTCGACTCGGGTTGTTGTGGCATGGCGGGGTCGTTCGGATACGAGCATTACGACATCAGCCAGCAGATCGGCGAACGGGTACTCTTTCCGGCGGTGCGGGAACACAGCCAGGCCAGTGAATCGAACACCGTGTGCGCCCCGGGATTCTCGTGTCGGCATCAGGTCGCGGACGGAACCGGCAGCCGGGCGTTGCATCCGGTGGAGATTCTGCGGGAGAGTTTATGTGAGTGAAATGAACGAGGCGTGACAATTCGCCATTCCCGCCGCAGGCGGGCGGGATCAGTCGGCTTCAGCCGACTCCCTTTTTGCCACCAGCTTAAGCTGGTGGAGTTCCTTCGCGCGGCCGGGATCGAACCCTTTCAGGGTACGCCTCGGTGACGATTCAAAAACCCAGGGTAGGTCTCGCTCCGCTTGACCAACCCTGGGCTATGGGATCCAACCCCGTTGGGGTAAATTCAAAGCGACTTCGAGAGTCGCTCAATGCGACCGAAGCCTCGCTCCGGATCAACAGGCAGTCGTTCTTGGCGGTTCAGGCGCAAACCAACCACCAGAATACGAAATTGATTCTGGACGGGTTCTTACGAAACGCGGTTCTTCCGGCGGCGGAGGCCATGGAACACGACGCCCAAACCACCCATGGCGGCGATCACCCACGTCGAGGGCTCCGTCGTTACGCTGGGCAATGCGAGGCCGGGAGGATTGTTGTTGGTCGCAAAGAAAGTCTCACTTATGTAACTTGCGGTAAAAAGATCAAACGCCGGGTCAAACGGCGGAAGATTGCCGGAACGAATATACTTGAGAGATACACCATTTTGGGAACTAAGATTGTTGTTAATAAAACCCAGAGAGTTGAAACCAAAATCTGGGGCCTGACCGATTGTGATGTCCGTCGCGGTTGCCGTGACGGTCCCAAACAGGGACATACCCGTACCTGCGTCGGTACTCGCCACGGTGCCGTGGACCGTTGAGCCGGTCGAGAGCGTCCACGTCCAAGCCGTAAAGTTGCCCGTTGACAGAGAACCGAGTGTGCCATCGGTCGTGATCGATCCGCTGATG
>JAPLOC010001097.1:0-1606 GCA_026692825.1 Planctomycetota bacterium
CCTGGAGTTCGGCAAGCCGCGGAACTGCCTCCGCCAGGTCGTGCTGCTTCACTCCGTGTGCCTGAAGAATCTCGGCACCCCGGGACTCGTCGAGCCACATTGCCCAAATCAGGTGCGCGGGCTCCAGCTCGTGGGAGTGGGTATGTTGTCCCAGTAATTCGGCCAGCAGCAAGACACGGCGAGCCCCTTCGGTCAGTTGCGTGTTGTGCATGGGAATCAATCTCCGCACGGCGTCAAATCAGACCATTCGCGTCCCCAGACCCCATCCGGCTCGGGGGCTGTCGTTTTTGTAGCGACGACGCTCCGCGGCGTCGCTCCGGTTGTGGTTCCCGCGAAGCGGAACCACAACCGGCTGTGGCAAACACGCGTCCGGATTGACTCAATCGACAACCCCCTCGCCCGGATGGTGAATGAGATCCTCGCTCTGTCAGACAAGAACGGCGTCAACCGAAATGTGTCCGGATCGCAAAGCGATTGGCCGCGCCCCTATGACTTCTTCTTTTTCTTCTTGGCCGGTTCTTCCGGTTCTTCGTCCGCGAAGACATCGTCGCCAATATCTGCGTCGTCCATGTCCATCAACTCATCCGTATTGGCGACCTCGCCCGTCAGTGCCGACTCGGAGTCGGAAGCGACGAGTTCTTCCTCGGCGTCATCCGATTTCTTCCCCTTTTTGTCTGCCTTCTTGTCTTCTTTTTTCTTGGCGGCCTTCGGTTTGGCCTCTCGGCCCGACAACAGCGCCAGAACCGACAGGACCGGCATTGTCAGTCCGACCACCAGCAGCAGCCCGGTCGTCGCCTTGAGCAGGACCGACCCGCCACCGGCGTAGTTCATAAACGCCATCACACACAGGTAGGCGAGAAACGCCCCCGGAATCGCCCCGATCAGCGAGGTGGCGAAGAGACTGGTTTTGCTCACGGCGAATCGCCTTGGTCGTTGGAACGAACCTACTGGTTGTCGCGATAGGCATCCCAGCCAAGGTACAGCACGATCCCTGCAGCGAGAAGGTACAAGATGTCCATCACGAGGAACTCCCCGCCGAAGGGTATCTTGAGAACCATGTCGAGAATCGCAGCGACGGCGACCAGACCGGCCACCGCCATCGATCCGAAAATCATGTTCTTCGACATCGCCATTCGCAAACTTCAGGCAAACCGAGGGAGAAAACCGGCGGACACCATTGTCTCGTGGTTCAGACATCTCACCCCAGTATAGGGGCCACCGCCGGGAGGAAGGAAGTGGAACCGGCGTGAAAAGTTCCCCGGCCCGACCTATCTGGGGCAATCGAACCGGTTCTTTGGGCGGCGCGAGTCAAGCCGATTGAGATATGGCAGTCGCCAACCCCCATGGCGAGCGGTGGGCGTCAGCCCACTGGTTTTTCGGCCGCGGTCGATTGCGCCACAACTTCCCTTGATTGCTGTTGACGTCGTGCAACCAGCCGGCTGACGCCCCGCCGCGGCGGGCTCGCCTGGGAGGTGTTTGGACGTTGATTGTCGTCCGCGCCTTACGGTGCCGCGTCTTTCGCTGCTTCTTCGTTCTGCTGAACGCTCCGCAGCGCCTGCGGCAGCCACTGGGCCTTTTGCGATTTCACCATCCGCACCAGCGTCGC
>JAPLOC010001097.1:1663-1968 GCA_026692825.1 Planctomycetota bacterium
TGAAGGTTTTGTCGACCGCGACCAAGGTCTGGTCGGCGTCTCCCACGAGTTGCCGGGCGGTTGACGGCTTGATGTTCGCACGCGCCTGCCACCGCCGTTCGAGAGCCTGCAACAGCCCGTTCAAATCGTCCCAGCGCTGCACCGGGTCGAGTTCTGTTTCCGGATGGTCGCGCAACAGTTCCAGTGCCGCCAAAACGTTTCTCAGCGACGCGTCCCGCATGGATGAGAACCAGGTCGAGTGCAGCCGATGGTGCAGCTCCGCCGCGTAGTTGTGTTCCGGTGAAAACCGGTACAGCTCCGCCGAC
>JAPLOC010001098.1 GCA_026692825.1 Planctomycetota bacterium
ATGCCCCAGGAAGTCATTCAACTGTGCCAGAGCCCCGTTAACAATGCGGTCACTTTCATTCCACGGCCCCCCCTGGGCCAAGACCGCTTCAAACAGCCGGGCGATGAAGAACGGCTGGTAATACCACGCTTCGCCGACGTGCGCCAGCAGATCGGCATGATGAGCCCGGTAGGCGGGAATCAAGCGATCAAAGACGATCTGAGTGGCGGCGAGCGCCTGGGAGACGTCGGCGAACGCTCCCCCTTCCGCCGACAGTCCGCGTAACCGGGCGGTCATCAGGGCGGGGAGCGCACAACCAGCCGGGCCGGGGGTCAGCCAGCCTGCGAACCGATTGAGGTGCTTTTGAAACTTCGCATCGGGCATTCCGCTGGAGAAGTTCACGTAACCCAGCATCTCTCGGAGCGCGGCATCTTCCTCGGTTCCCGCCGCGAAGTGAGAGAGTGTTTCCTGAGAGTCCATTGCTTCCTGTGAATTACGACGTCGTGGAGTCCAACGAGTTATTTTAGTGGTTGCGTGGACGCAAGGCGACAGCACACGACTTGCGGACTCGAAATGGGCGACTCTCGGTTTACAAAAGCCGCCCCGCCCGGTTGCCGGGGAAGGCCGCTCGATCAGGCGGATTCGATGGGGGCAAGCGGATGGGCGGCGAGAAACTCGCGCAAGCGGGGAATGATCTGTTCGATTGCGTCTTCGAAAACGTAATGGCCGGCATCCTCCAGCCGAAACGCCTCGGCAGCCGGAAATCGCCGCTGGAATTCTTCGCGAAACGCGGGGGTGAAGCACCAGTCCCGCTCGCCCCAAACCAGCAGTAGCGGCTTCTGTGTCAACGCCGCCAGGCCGTTCTCTACCTGAACCAGTGTCGTGTAACTGGGGTGCTTCGCCGACATGGGAATGTCTTCCACGAATCGCTGGATCGCGACCCGGTCATGCCACGATCCGTACGGAGCCAACAGTCCCCGGCGGACTGCCGCCGTCATCCGCTCCGGCCGCTCGACCGCCATCGACAGGGCCGCCCGCGCGAACAGGTTGAACCCCCGCACCCCCAATGGCCCCACCACGGGCCAGCGACAAACCGCGATCCGCCACGGCAGGTGCTGCGAGCGAAACGCCCCGGTGTTGAACAACACCAGCCGCGAGAACCTCTCAGGCAACCGCCCCGCCGCCCCCATGCCAATCGCCCCGCCCCAATCATGCGCGAGCAATGTGATCCGCCGCAGGTTCAGCCCGGTAACGAACTGACACAAATTGTCGATATGATTTTCCAGCCGGTACGGATAATCCTGGGGCTTGTCGGAAAAGCCACACCCGATGTGATCGACCGCGATCACCCGATGATCACGCGACAGATCCTTCACCACATTCCGCCACGCGAAACTCCAGGTGGGGTTGCCATGCACGCACAACAACACCTCCCCCGCCCCTTCATCAACGTAATGATAGCGGCGGCCATCCAGCGTAAAGTAACGCGAATCGAACGGGTATTCCTCAGCGAACCCGGAACGGTCAGGGGTCGGTTGCGAATTGTC
>JAPLOC010001099.1:0-668 GCA_026692825.1 Planctomycetota bacterium
GACCGACCGCATCATCGACCGGTTCTGGAGAATTCGACCGCCGGCATTCGCCACCCTCTCCGCGACCGTCAGACTGCCAATCGCGTCGTTCACGGAATCGGCGGGTGATCTCCACGCGCTCCGGCTGAAACTTCGGGACATTGAACAGCACCCGGAACGGTTCCTCGATCAGCCGACCTCACCCCAGGCCGAGACGCTGGTGTTGGAGAAGCGTCGATTGATCGCGGAGCAGGAAGCGGCTCGTGTGGGACGGTTGTCCCCGGGCGCGGGGGCGTGGTACGCTCCCGCCGCGGGTCGCGAGCGCTATCGCCGTCTGCAAGCGATCTCTAGGGAGTTGGCCCAGTTCACGGGAAAGTGCCGCCAGGAACTGATGGCGCGACTGGCCGAGACCGAGCGCCGGGTGTCGGCGAATGTGGTGTTGCGGAACCGCGAGTACGCGTTCTGCCTGTATCCGGCCTCGAAGCTCCGGAGTTTTTTCGAACATGTCTGTCACGCGGTCCGTTGAGTCGCGGCGAGGAAGCTGGACGAGCGCCCTGTTGCTGGTGGCGGGGCTGCTGCTGGTGATTTGGTGCGGCAGTCGACGATCGAGAATGGATGTGTCGCACTTTCTCCTGTTGATCCTCGGGGGGGCGACAATCGTCTGGAGTTGGCGTGAAGGGGGCTTTCGC
>JAPLOC010001099.1:743-2096 GCA_026692825.1 Planctomycetota bacterium
GGCGATATGAAGCGCGACTCACCAAAGAGGCGGTGGTTTACACGTTGTTCATGGTGGTCATGCTCCTCGGTTCGCTGTTTGGCCATTCAAACATGTTGCTGTTGGTGTTCGCGCTTATGGCGGGGGCGTTTGTGCTGAATGGTCAGGCAACGATGTCGGTGATTCGGCGGACGCGTGCGCGGCGGATGTTGCCAGACATGGTCTTCGCCGGTGAACCTTGTGCTGTCCGGATTGAACTGGCGAACCGTAAACGGTGGATGCCCTCCTGGATGGTGCTGGTGGAGGACACGGTCCAGCAGGGGAAAGAACGGCTGCGCCCGTCGGTGTTGTTCCAGCGCGTGCCGGCGCGGGAGGCGCGGGAATCTTCATACCAGTTGACCCCCGGTGCCCGGGGGCGGATGGATTTCCTCCCCTTGCGGATCGCGTCGCGGTATCCCCTGGGACTCTGGGAGCGGGGTTTTGAGATCGACATTGAAGAACACGTGCTGGTGTTTCCACGAATCGGCCGATTGACCTCGAGATTTCAGGAAGCACACCGGGCGCACCAGCGATCGCAGTTTGACGCGCCGGCGCGCGGCGGCGTGTTCGACGAGGAGTTTCATCGATTGCGGGAATTTCGCAAAGGAGACAGCCGACGGGCGATTCATTGGAGAACCACCGCCCGTCGCAATGAGCTGATGGTGCGGGAGTACCAGGAACAACACGATCCCGAATTGCTCCTGGTGCTGGAGTTGTGGCTCCCCGCGTCACCCACAGACAAGCAGCGCGAGGCGGTGGAACGGATCGTGAGCTTCGCGGCGACCTGTTGTGTCACCCGGGCCCGGGCGACGATGGATACCGGCGTGCAGATGATCGTTTGCGGCTCGAATGCTGAGATTCTGGGGGAAGCGGGTTTTGGACTTCCCATCCGTGCCGCCCTGGAGTCGCTGGCGGTGGTCTCCTGCGGGTCGCCAGTCAGGCTGGGTGTTCATCACGACTCATCCCGACGGAGCCGAACGATTGCGTTCCGCGTTCGTGAATGAGGTGGAAACCGCCGGTGCGGTACTGGCGGAATTCGAAGTGCTGGGGGACGCGACCGCCCCGCTGAAGGAGTATTTCACCCTGGGGACGGAAATGGAGGGGGGACGATGACACTCCGCGACACATTTCTCGCCAGCATTTACTTGTTGGTGATTCTCGCGAGCGCGATGGTCTGGCTGGGCGAGGGGACACCGTTTCCCGCGGGAATCACCATCGTTGTGGCGATCGTGGCGTTCAACATGAACGAACGCCAGGGACACTGGAATCTGCCGCAATGGGGGACGAACACGTTGGGACTGGTCGCGGCGGCGGCGGCGGTCGGTGAGTTTTTTA
>JAPLOC010001099.1:2105-4102 GCA_026692825.1 Planctomycetota bacterium
GGCGCGCGAATACTGGTGGCTGGGGGCCTTCGCGCTCTTGCAGGTGGGCGTGGGGGCGGTGCTGACGAATTCCGGCGCGTATGGGGGGCTGATGCTGCTGTTCCTGTTTCTCATGCTGTGGACCATGGCGGTGGGTAATGTTTTCCTACGGGCTCAGGAATATGGATTGCTGGATCGCCCCGACGATCTGAATACCAAAGACAAATCAATCGCGACCCAAGCCAATTTGAATGGGAGCGCGGTGAGTGGCGAGAGGCCGACGTCGGCGGGGGGGCCGGGAAGGACAGTGTTGGATCGGCATGGGCTGTGCCAGGATACCGCGGGACGCTGGATTGGTGCCCGATTCGTGATGAGTATCTTTCGCATGGCCGTGCTGGGGGTCCTGTTCGGCGTTCTCATCTTCATGGTTGTCCCCCGGATCTGGATTGGCTCGGGAAATCCGTTCCTGAACACGTCGTTGGGAGCGGCACGGACCGTGACTGGTTTTTCCAGCGACATCCGCCTGGGACACATGGGGCAGATTCTGGAGGATGGCACCCGGGTCTTTCGCGTGAGGCTGTTCGATCGCGATTCGGACCGCCCGGTGACGATTCAGGAATTCGCGTCGACGCAGGGGCTGGAAGAACCGATGTTTCGCGGTGCCGTTCTCAATCACTATGAAAAAGGACGCTGGCAGGCGGTCAATCGAGACGAGCAGTTCTCGGTGGTGCCGTTCATTGGAAAACCCCCGGGCCTGATCCGGCAGGAGTACATCGTCGACTCCAGCGAAGAGCAGATCATCTTCGCGATGCGGCCGGTCGACCTGGCGTATTCGATGAATCCGTACCAGACGCTCGATCGGGAAACCAACACGCGTGTGCTGCTGGCCCGCGACATGAAGGCGTCGTTGCAAGAGTATTTCGTCTGGTCACGGACCGATCCGCATGCCGACATGCCGATGCTGGTAACGACCGACAATCGCGGCCGACCCGCGCGGGCCTACAGCCAGTACCAGAAATGGCCGGCGGAACTGGTCAAGATGAAGGAACTCGCCGACCGTGTGGCGGGTGAGGTGGTTGACGACGGCAAGATCTCTCACGAAAGGGCGATCGCGAACCGAATCGTGGAATATCTTCGGGATTCTGGGGAATACAGTTATTCGCTGGAAATGCGAGTTGTAGATCCTGCGACGGATCCCGTGGAGGACTTCCTGTTCAACACCAGACAGGGGCATTGTGAATACTATGCGGCGGCGCTGGCGTTGATGCTGCGGACGCAAAAGATTCCCACCCGTTTGATCACCGGCTTCAAGGGGGCGGAATTCAACGCGTCATCCGGGTATTACGAGGTTCAAAAGCGACATTCGCATGCCTGGGTCGAGGCATGGTACGACAACCGCTGGCAAACGCTCGACGCCGTCCCCTATTCACGCGACGAGGAAGTCCGACGGTTTCGTACAAATCGGGGCTTCTGGGGGAATGCTCGTGACTCGTTGTCGTCGATCTGGTCGAGCTACTTCGTCACCATGTCGATCGATCGCCAACAGAGTTCGTTCTATGACCCCTTGACCCGGATGTGGGACGACGCCAAATCGTCACTGGCGACCATGCGTGACATTTTCACGGAGTTTGGATCGGTGGATCCTACCGGTGGTGGCTGGTCGCGAGGCAAAGGGCCCTGGATCCTGGGGGGAGCGGTCGTGGTTTTCGTACTCGTTCGCGCTCTCTATCGCGGGATACAGACCGGGGGACGCGATGCAGGGGGGAGACCAACGAACGGAATTTCCCAGTTTTTCACGCGAATTCTGGACCGCTGGCTCCGCCGGGTTGATCCGGCCCGCATGGTCGTCCGGTTTTACGACCAGTTCACAGAAGAAGTCGCCCGGCGAGGGCTGGTGCGGTCGGCCAACCAGACTCAACGGGAATTCGCGAAGCTCGTGCAAAACCAGCTCAATGGCCGACTGGAGAATTCGGGACTGAGCGAGTTTCCCCGGGAAGTCACCGAACTGTTTTACCAGG
>JAPLOC010001100.1 GCA_026692825.1 Planctomycetota bacterium
GTCGGAGGGACGGTCGGTCGAAATCCGACGGTGACTCAACTTTCAGTCTCGTCATCTCCGACGGACGAACCCGTAACAGACGGGTTCGTCCGTGATCGGGGAAGTACTTCGACCCCGACTTGGCAGCTACGACGTTGTTTCAAACAATCGACTTCGTGGCAACCGCCGCCACGTCAGCTCAGGAGCTGTGAGATTGGGGTTCCGCCGTCGGTGATTGGCACGGGTCGGGCACCGTCGCGCAATTCGTGTCGGGGATCGATTCCAAGGGCCGAGTGGATGGTCGCGTGAAAATCCGGAATGCTGACCGGGTTTTCGAGGATCTCTTTGCATTCGTCGTCGGTCGCGCCGTAGGCTCCCTGATGACGCAGTCCCCCGCCGGCCAACACCAGCGAAAAGGTCGATCCTTGGTGGCCACGCCCTCCTCCGCCGTCGAAGGCGGCGGGTCGGCCGAACTCGGTCGCGACGACGATCAGGGTCTTGTCCAGCAGTTTTTGTCGTTCCAGATCTTCGATCAACGCCGAGAGCGCGGTGTCGAGTTCCTGAATCAGCCCGTGGAGTTGAAGCTGGCCGCCGTTGTGGCTGTCCCAACCGGTCCCATTGATGAAATTGAGGTTGTGAGACACTTCGATGAATCGCACACCGGCCTGAACCAGTCTGCGGGCGAGCAGGCACCGCTGGCCGAATTCCCCGCCATAGCGCTGCCGCTGGGAACCACTCTCCTGCGTCAAATCAAAGTGTCGCATGAATTCCGGGCCGGACAGACGCAACGCTTCCGCCTGGGCGGCCCGGTAGTCCGCGGGAAGCGAGTCGCCGGGAAACCGCTGTTGGGTCGGCTCAAGCAACGCGAGTCGGTTGGCGACCCTTTGTGAGTCGACATCGATCGGTCGGGAAAAGCCGGCGGGACCACTGTTGGTGTCGGTGAGGTACACAAATCCGTGTTTCGCCCCCAGAAACCCCGGACCCCGGCTGACATTGGGGATCCCGATCAGCATGTAGGCCGGGACGGAGGGGTCGACGGGACCGCGCTGGTGCGCGACGATGCTGCCGATCGAGGGATACACCGTGCTGCCGCTGATCATCCGACCGGTGTGAACCAGATTCGTGGCGAAGGCATGCTCATCGACCACACGATGGTTGACCGTGCGCACCACGGTCACGCGATCCATAACCTTCGCTGTCTGCGCCAGATGCTCGGTGACGCGCACCCCGGGGACGGCGGTCTCAATCGAATTGTAATAGCTTCCGGAGCGAGACGGTTTCGAGTGGGCGTCTCCCAGGCGTTTGGGGTCGAAGGTATCGACCTGCGCCATTCCACCCCCCAGCCAGAACAGGATGCAATGTTCGGCCTTTCCCAACAGCGGTTTGTTCGAGGGGTCGCCCCAGGCCGGCCGAACCAGTGTCGTAGCGGCGGAGGCAAGGCCGAACTTGAGGAGTTCGCGTCGCGCGAGGGGAGAGGTCATGGTCGGAATAACATCTCGGGAGAATTGAGAATCGCCCAGATCGCATCTTCGCAGCGGGCGCGCCAGTTCGGTTCGATTTGCGGGGTTGGGGGATCGCCCCGCTGCGCCGCCGCGATTCGCTCCTGCGCCGCTGGATCCGACTCGGGCTGCAGGTGATTGGTCCAGGTGATGAATTTCGGTGCGACGTGGGCCGGGGTTTCATAAACCGGATTGGCCACCCGGCGGGTCACATATCCGTCGGACAGCCACTGCGCGTAGCGGGTCCGCTCCGGTGGCGTCGGGACGCGGGAGAGAAGACGCAGAAAGAGGTTGTCCACCAGCGTCTCCACCGGCTGTTCCCGTAGAGCGAACTCGGTCAGCCCGTGGTCATCACTCAATCGGGTGATCCACTGCATCATGACGCCGTTCGCGAGAATCGCCGGCTGCAGGGCGTTGGGAGAGGCGTCTCGCGAGAAACTCGGATCCTGTCGAGCCCCCCGCCATCCCAAAGCGGTCAGCACGTCGGCCACCGCCTGCAATCGGGGGAGCGACAGACTGGGACGGTCTCGCTCATTGGAAAGCGACGAGAGCATCCAGGCGCGCCGGGGTGTTCCCAGATCAATGGAATTCGACGTGACCCGGCGACCATTGAGGTCAAGACACAGCGGCTCCGTCCGAAACGGCTTTCCCGAAACGGCGAACAGGGAATCGACAATCTGCTCCGCACTGAGTCTCCGGGGCTCTGGAGCCGCATAGAGTGGATCGGGGGTGCGGAGCAGGGGATCGACGGCTCGCTGATAGGCGGCTGAATTCAGAATCAGCCGGGAGAGCGATTTGATTTGATATCCACTGCGCACCAGCTCACGCCCTAACCAGCGCAGCAGCTCGGGATGAGTCGGAGTTCCCTGCTCCCAATCCTCGACTGGCTCAACAATTCCACGTCCCATGAAGTGCCGCCAGATGTGGTTCGCCAACACCTGAGCGAACCGCTCGTTGTGTGGAGCCGTCAGCAGGGCGGCGAGTCGCTCGCGGTGATCTTCCGGACCGAGAGTCTGGAGTTTCCCGGGATCGACACTGCTGGTCGCCGGCACGTCCAACGGTTTCGCGGCCAGAAGCGCCCCAATCTGGAACAGTTGCTCCTGCTGGAAGGTGCCGGTGGGAGAGTCATGACAGCGAGCGCACTTCAAATCGACCCCCAAAAAGGCGGCACTCAGAATCGCCCCTTTGGCCGCATAGGGAACGTCGTTTTGCGAGGCTTCGCCAAATCCCGCCGGCCCCCCTTCGCGGTCTCCGCCCCGCTGCAACACCAGTTGCGTCACCATCCGATCGAGGGGCAAGTCGTCCCGCAACGATTCATAGAGCCACCAGCGGAATGGGCCGGTGTTGTTGAGTGTCGGATTCAGGATGTTGGGATTCTCGGCGAGCATATCCTGCCAGAGAGCCATCCAATGGTCGGCCCAGCGTGGGTCGTCCAGCAAGCGATCGATCCAAACCGATCGCTTGTCGGGCCGGGTTTCGGCGAGAAACTCGCCCAGTTCTCCCAGCGTTGGCGGGACCCCGACGGTATCCAGCATGACCCGACGCAGGAAACCGGCGTCATCGACCGGCCCGCTGAAGGAATCTCGTAGCAGAGGCAAATCGGGCCAACTGGCACCTTCGGAAATCCATCGCTCCAACACCGAAATCTCGGCAGCCGAAAGACGCTCGCCTTTGGGGGGCATCATTTCGCCTGGATCATGACTCGTCACACGTCGCAACAGCTCACTCTCGGCGACTCCCGCCTGAAACGCCGGCCCGCTCTCCCCACCGCGCCGCGCGGCCTCCGCCCGGTCGAGCCGAAATCCCCCCTTCGCGTTCGCGCCACGGTGGCAATCGATGCAGCGGCTTTCCAGCAGGGGACTCACATCACGGAAAAAGTCGATTTTGTCGGGCGTTTTTTGGAGGTTCTGGTTTCTTACAGACGCATACCGGTCGGCAATGAAGTTGTCGATCGGTGTTTGAATCGGGAAGCCCGCTGGCGGAACGGGGACCGCCACTTCGGGTGTGGTCGCGAGCCACGCCACAGTCTCATTCCGCCTTTGCGTCCAATAATCGGCGCTGTTCTCCCGCAGTCTCGCACGCGTCGCCGCGTTCCACTCGGCAAGGGATTTCTCCAGACCCTCACGGTAGTTCGCCCAGTCAGCATCGGTGTACCGCACCCCGTGGAGACCGGGGGTCAGCAACTCCCAGACATCACTTTCGGATTTGGCGATCGCGACAACCGTTTCCCCCACTTCGACCCGCCGCGGAGTTTTTCCCTCTCTTCCCCCTGCGAACACTTCGAATTTCACCTCGACCGGCCCGCCGGTCGTTTCGAAGTCGGCGATCCGTTCGTATTCGCCGCGCGGCGCGAATCGGTAACCTCGC
>JAPLOC010001101.1 GCA_026692825.1 Planctomycetota bacterium
CTTCATCCGAGCTGACTTTGTTGTGGGCATCACACGCAATCCTGTTCAAGTAACTTCTCAACAAGCCAACGTCCATCAGTGGTCTTGGGAAGCTTGTCGCCCAATCATCGCAGATTACCCAATATGGCGCAATCGCCCTGCTGTTCCTTGTTCTTGCGATCGTGGGATTCTTAGGCGGCACACTCCCGAGGCCGCCGGAATTACAGGAATTACGCGTCGACGATCGCCCCAGCGGTCGGCGCCCGTCGCGATGGATCGCCAACAGAAACACGCTGTGAAGCCAATGTCTTGGGTCAGTGCCGAACGACCCGAGGCCCGATCGAGTCGTCGCTCGGGTCGCACACCTCTGCGGATTGGCGGACCACTCGCCTGAATCCAGGCGATGGGAGTCGGAGGCGTGTCGCCTCTGATGGCTGAACCGCGGACCCTCTTTTTTGAAAGTGAGTCCAGATGTTGAATCGCATGTTTTCTTTCGCCATTTTGTCCCTGGCGCTGCTTGCGGCGGGTCCCGCCGTCGCGGCCAAAGACGCCAAGGAGGCCGACGAACCGCTGCACGACGGAAAGGTCGTCAGTGTGTCGGGGCACGATCTCGTGATGACGAACAAGGATGGCAAAGAGCATACCCACACGCTGACGAAAGAGGCCAAGGTCACGTGCGACGCCAAGGCGTGCAAGCTGAGTGATCTCAAAGCCGGACTCAAGATTCGAGTGACCACCAAGAACGGTGACAAAAAGACCGCCACCCATGTCGAGGCGCTCGACAAGGACGCGATGTTCGCCAACACCCATGACGGAAAGGTCGTCAGTGTTTCCGGCGACACGCTCAAGATGACCGGCAAGGATGGCAAGGAGCATTCGCACACCCTCGCTGCCCACGCGGCGATCTGCTGCGACGGCAAGGAATGCAAAGTGAGCGAATTGAAGGCCGGAATGAAGATCCGCGTCACAACCAAAGCGAACGACAAGCACGTGCTGACTGTGATCGAAGCGATCGACAAAGACGCTGAATTCGGCACCTAACGCGGCAATGAAGTCTGTGAAATGAGTCGATGCGCGGGAATCCGGGGGGCGGCGATCGGCCGGCCTCCGGATTCCGTTCAATTGATTCCCGGTTCAAGAAAGTCCAACCAGACCATGTGAAAAACGAATTCCGTCGTCGCCGTCTGCGATTTCAACGAGCAGGCCGACCGCGCCGTCCGCAGCCTTCAACAGGTTGAATTTGACATGCGGAAACTGTCGGCCGTCGGTCGCGACTATCACACTGAAGAACATGCCGTTGGCTAACACAACGCGGGCGATCGCATGTGGGCATGGGGCACCCAAGGGACGTTCTGGGGCGGGTTGTGGGGAATGTTGTTCGAATCGGCTTTTTTCTGGATCCTTGGGCTCGGACCGATACTGGTCGCCGGCCCCCTGGCGGCGGCGATCGTCGCGGGGCTGGAAAGCGCGACCGGTTCTCGAGGTGATGATTCATGAGGCGACCGGCGTCAACGTGCGGAGTCTGTACCACGATATTAGCACCGTCACGGGCGAGAAGATCGTCATCGTCATACTGACGACAGCCCTCCCCGTAAAAAATCGAAAACGACTGAAAATCACCGACGTACTGATGAACGACCGATCATCGAACCGGCCGCAATCGAGGCCGAACTCAGCCGCTGCGGATTGCAGAGTCGCTCGATCCAGCCCCGAAACACGATTCGATCCCGCTAGTCGGCGCACACCACCGGCCGTCATCCCGTTACTTTCGAGAACTCGCGGCAACTTGGTAGCCTCGGATTCCCCACACGTGGTACAACATCCAGTCGGAGATGCTCGTTCCTCGGGTTGAAGTCGATTATTTTCACATCTTCATACCAGAACGCCATGTCCGTCTTTTTTCAAGCCCAGGTACGCATTACTCGGATGAGCCGCTTCAGGGCGACGACGGGAGGCGCTGGTCGCGTGACTGTTCGTTTCTGCGTCAGTGATCTTACAGGCCGCGGTCACCCGGCTTCGATGGCAGGGAGAAACGAAACGTCGAGCCGACCCCTTCCTTGCTTTCGACCGCCACGGTTCCACCGTGGGCCTCGGTGAATGTCTTCACGATCGCCAGTCCAAGCCCTTTTCCATCTTCGTTCTCGGCATCGGTCTCCCCCTTGTCGAAAACCTTTTCGCAAAGCTCTTCCGGGATGCCCGCTCCATTGTCGCTGATCCAGATTTCAACGGCACGTTCCAAATCGAGTTCCCTCGCTCCAATGACGACTTCCCCGCGAGGCGTGTACCGAATAGCGTTCGCAATGAGGTTTTGAAACACGCGTCTCAACAAACTGACGTCGGCATAGACCACCAGATCATCGGGCACCTGGTTGATGAGCTGAGTACTCGCGGTTCCTGCCACCGGATTGAGATCGTGGATGAGAGCTTCAACCAGCGGCCACAAATCCAGCGCGCGTCGCTCCAGTTTGATCCCATTTTCTGTTTCGAGACTTGTGCTTTCCTCCAGAACCTTGCTGACCAACCCTTCGAGCTGCAGAACATTGCGACGCAACGCCTTCAACATTTGAGCGGTTTCCGTGCGGGTGCCTTGCGTCGAGAGTTGCATTTCCAGAACCCTTCCGGCTAACGAAATGGCATTCAACGGGGTTCGGAGATCGTGGGCCACAAAGGCGAGATACTCTTCCCGCCGC
>JAPLOC010001102.1 GCA_026692825.1 Planctomycetota bacterium
CCAGGAACCCTCGGGGGGGGGACGTGACCCGACGTACGAATCGGTGTACAATTCGCGTTCCCGACCGTTCCGCTTCCGCGCCACCCATCCCACATGCCCAATCCGGCGCTCAACGATTCGCAACTGGATGACTTGGTGAACAAGGTCATCCACGGTGACCGGAACGCTTTGGCCCTGGTTTTCGAACACTATCGCGACCGGCTTCGCAAAATCGTGTCGTTCCGGCTTGATCATCGTGTCGCGTCGCGTGTCGATGTCGAAGATGTGCTGCAGGAATCGTACCTGAACGCGGAACAGCGGCTGCAACACGTCTGGCGTGAAGCGAATACCGGGGGCTTGTTCGTTTGGCTGCGGCTCATCGTTCAACAGACGATTGCCGACGTCCATCGCCGGCATCTGACCGCGCAATCCCGCGATGCCAGTCGCGACCGCCCTTTGGACGCACCTCCCGGCGGAATGTCTTCCGCCTCGTCGATGGCCTCCTGGCTGCTCGGGCACATGACGTCCCCCAGTCAGGCCGCGGTCCGCAAAGAGGTCTCGGCGCAACTGGAGACGGCGCTCAACACTCTGAGCGAATTGGACCGTGAGATTCTGATGCTGCGACACGTGGAAGAACTGTCGAATGTCGAAGCGTCGGCGATATTGGGGCTGTCCGAACAGGGAGCGAGCGCCCGCTACGTTCGCGCGTTGACCCGTTTACAGCAGATTGTCGCCCGGATTCCCGGCTTGGCTGACCGACAAACACCGGGATGACTTCTGCAGATTCCAATCCTCCATTCGAGGACGACTCGCTGGGTGATGCCGAGATTTTCGGACTGCCACGCGTCACGTCTCACGCCCACCACGGGGCGTCCGACCCGCTCGACCTGGCGGTGACCGAGTTTCTGAAGGCGCTCCGCGAGGGCAAGCACCCCTCAGTCGATGAATTCGCCTCCCGGTTCCCCAAGCGGTCGAACGAGGTCCGCGAGTTGCTGTCGGTCGCGGCGGCGATGGAGTCGTGGAAGACCGGGCGAGAGCAGGCCAACGCCCTGCGAAATCTACCGGCGACGAACGACCTCTCCGATATCGGGGGTTGCCGCCTGATACGAGAACTCGGTCGCGGTGGAATGGGAGTTGTTTACGAAGCGGTGGTATTGGAGACCGGGTTACGCGTCGCGGTCAAGCTGATGACCTGGCGTTATTCCAATGACACGATTCGCAAGAAGTTTCAGCAGGAAGCCCGGGTGACGGCGAGGTTGAGGCACCCGAATATCGTCCCCGTCTATGACTTTGGCGAGGATCAAGGCTGGTGCTACTACATCATGCAACTGGTCGAGGGACTGCCGCTCGACCGGGTGATTGACCTGTTGCGTACACCGGCCGGTGCGGTCTCTTCCGAAGAAATCCGAAAAGGATTTCATACCGAGGGAGTGACAGTTGCGGCTTCGGCACCTGCGTCGGCCAGTTCCCCCCGTGTTCTCTCCCGCGACGGCTGGACAGCGATCGCTAAGATTGGCATCCAGGCGGCGACCGCGTTGGGATACGCCCACGAACAGGCGGTGCTGCACCGAGACATCAAGCCGGCGAATCTGCTGCTGGACCACTTGGGGACCGTCTACGTCGCCGACTTCGGGGTGGCGATCGACTGGGATTCGATTCTCACGCGACAGCCACTGCAACTGGCAGGCACGCTGGCGTACATTGCCCCCGAACAACTCGATGGCCGGGCCGATGAACGCAGCGATCTATATTCGCTGGGGGTCACACTGTACGAATTGTGTACGTTGACACCGGCGTTTCGTGCCGAGACGAACAGCGCCTTGTTGGAATTGGTTCGGGCGGCCAATCCCAAACGTCCACGCATCCTGGCCCCCAAGATTCCCGCGGAACTCGAACGCATTCTGCTCAAATCGATGGCCCGGATTCCCGCACAGCGGTATCAGTCCGCAGTCGAATTGAGAGGGGCTCTGGTGCGATTCGTGAAAGAACACCGCGGGTGAGAACCCAGCTTACGACTTGCGAACTCTCTTGCCCCCTGGCGCGCATAAAAACGCCGGACGCGATGCGAATCATCACGTCCGGCGTTGAGTGACTGAGGCGTGTCGCGGCGGCCTGTCGCGGGCAACCACATTCACGCGGGTGATTTCGAGGGTCCACGCGGAGTCGCCCCCGTCAGGACGCGGTAGCCTCCGGCCGAAATTTACAGACTACAGCTTCTTGATGCTGATGTTACGGAACTTCACCGGGTCGCCATGGCCGGCGAAACCGAAGAAGCCCTTCTTGAGATCTTTCCCCGGGTGCGGCGAATTCGCCATGTACTCGGTGATCTTCGACAGGTCGGTTTCCAGAATCGTGACGCCGTTGAGTTCCACCTTGATCGCCGAACCCTGAACGGTCACTTGCTGGTAATTCCACTGTCCCGTGGGACGCAGGTAACCACGGTGGGAGGCGGCCATGCCGTACGCCGACCCGTGGGCCTGACGCGGGTCGAGGCCCTTGTAATTCTCGTGTTCCGTGTCGAGAACCTGCAGCTCGCACATGCCGGCGTACGCGGGATCCCCCTGGCCAGGATAGCGAATCGCCAACCCGTTATTGCCCGCGGGGGGCAACTGGAATTCCACCCGGGCGATGAAGTCGGCGAACTCGTCTTTCGTGTGCAACGCGCCCCCCTTGCCGGGCTTGCACATGATCGCGCCCTCTTCGACCTGGTAGTTGTCGACCGCGCCGGCCCAGCCGGTCAGGTCTTTGCCATTGAAGACCGACGCGAATCCTTCGGGGTCTTTCCCACGCAGTTTCGCATTCGCTTCGTCTGCGGGAATCTCACGAATGAAGAGGTTCCGCCAGCGGATTTCACGACCATGTGTCTGCAATTGAATCGGCCCGGTCGGGAACAACGGCTGCTTGCGGTCCCAGTAATTCTCCAGCGACGCGCCGTCGACAATCAGCTTGCCATTCAGGTGAATCGTCGTCCGATCTCCCAACTGAACGATGTGGAAGCGGTTCCATTCGCCAATCTTGTTGTCGGCGACCACCAGGGGATCTTTCCCAGGTCGGCCCGGGGTGTTGTTCCACAAGCCCCCCGAACCCACTGTCCCCCTTCGCGACAATCTTCCAGTCAATGAACAGTTCAATGTCGCTATACGACTTGTCGGTCGTCAGGTAGGCCCCCTGACCGTCATTGACCAGGTCGCCGTTCGAGTCGACCCGCCAGTGCATCTTGGCGTTGGCGGCGTCGGCGGCCAGTTTCTTGGTCCGGTCCTCGTCCGACATCTTCTTCCAGTTACGGGGATCCATCGTTTCTTCCCCGTGCCAGCCCGACAGGTCCTTCCCGTTGTACAGCGCGGTGAAGCCCTTCGGGGGCGTGTTGTTTTCCTGGGCCTGAACCGAGCCCGCGACAGCGAAGCTCACCAGACCGACCGACAGGCAGCCGATTACGAAAGAGCGCAAGGAAACTCTCCTTTGTGGTTTCTGCAAGGGATGAAGCATCAAGGTTGACCCATATTCTAGCCCGGCGAACGGTGCGACGTAAGCCATCGGAAGCCGGACCAATCCGCAGTGGAGTCCCGTCAGTCGAGGGCAACCGACTGGCGGGGTATTCCTACAGACGCCATTACTCCGTCCAGTAGTCGACCACAACCGCCTTCTCAATCCGCGGGACCGCCAGTTTCACGAACTCTTCGTGAACCGGGTGCTTGAGGTAGACGTCGCGATCCTGATCGCTGGTGACGGTCAGAAAGAGGGCGTGGGTCAATCCCTGCGCCAGATTCTCGGGGCTGACGTTGGTTCCCCGCTCCAGGCCATGCACTTCCTTGATGCGGGTCGGCAACAGATCAAACGCGTCGACCACTTCCTGAACCTGCGCGGGGGTCGCGTCGGCCTTGAACTGGAACAGCACCACATGCCGCAACAGCCGCGTGCCATCGTTCTCTCCATGCAGGGCCGCCGTCATCTGGTGGGCGACGAACTGATTGCCGGCGGGGCTAAGATGCACGGTATCCGACGTCAGAATTCCCTTGTCGACGTTCTTCTCGTTCGACTTGCGCAGCGCCGTCACAAACCGCTTCCGCAGGTCGAGAAGGTTGGACTTCGTGTCGCGGGCCACCCGCCGGCTGATCGCCGAGTATTCTTCGAGCATCTTGTCGAGCGGGTTCGTGCCGTCGACCTTTTCGCCAATCATCGTGGGGGTGCAAAGCACCACTTTCGCGCCGGCGTCGTTGATTTTCTTGATGATCCGTCGCAGCCCCTGCTCGAAATCCTCTTTGGAGGTTCCGCGACCGTTCTGCGAGTGCCAGACGTCGTTGATTCCGATGTAGATCACGACCAGGTTCGGCTTCTTTTCCAGCACGTCGCGATCGAGCCGTTTTTCGAGATCGGGAACGCGGTTCCCGCTGATCCCCGCGCCAATGATCTCCAGCTTCGATTCGGGATGCGCTTTGGCCAGCCCCTCGCGAACGAGGGTGACATAACCCCCGGGAGCCGCCCCGGCTTCGGTGATGGAATCTCCCAGAAACACCACCCGGTCACCCGGCTTCACCAGCGGTTCCCCCGCCATGCTCGCTCCAGCGAAAAACAGACTCCAGACAACCGCTGACGACGTCAGCAACGACCGGCAAGCACTTCCAATCGGCATGATCTCTCGCTCTCAACTCAAAGGAGGAATTCGGGCAACTTTCAACCGGCCAGACGATAACGGACCAGAGGCGGGGATGCCAATCCAGCGGTGCCAGTGGCATACCATCCAATTCATTCGAAAAGTACGGATTGCGAAAAAGCGGGCAAGTCTATTCCCTCGGGCGTCCCCGGAGTTTGGTTGCTGATTCCAGGCTCAGTCCAAAATTCCAGTGGTTCGGCATCAGGACCATCGCGTTGATCGACAACGGGACAATCTCCCCTGTTTTTTTGATCACCCGCAGGGATGCGTCGTATTCCTCAGGCGTCTCGAATATCGTCGAACGAGCCACCTCTCGGTTGTGTACGTGAAACACATCTTTCTGTGGACAGGTCGTTCCAGATCGGGCGATTTGTTGAGCAATCCTGTCAGTCGTGACATGCTGTCGAAGAGTAAAACGGTGACATGATTGGGAATTCCGTGGGTGCTACGAGTCCATCAAGCAAAGGAGGTTGAGAGGTTGGTGGGTCTGCCGGGTGTCGAGGGAGGATCTCGATCCAGCCTTTCCTTCTTCCTCACAAGCCCTCGCAGCCGGCAGAGTTGACTCCCTGCCAAGCCGATCGTGACGAATCGCCTCCATTTCACTTTCGACTCCCGCCGGGAGACAAGTCGCTTTCGGCAAAGAGCCGCGCACGCAGTAAGCGGTTATCGACGCCCGCTTACTGCGTGCGCGGCTCTGATGCGATGGCATTCGTCAACGTGCTGTTTGTCGGCACCACGCGGGGCACATTCGCGTTCCCTGGTTGTCGACGCTGGTGACCAGACCGTTGGCGTTGTACGTGTAGGCGTACGCCGAGGCGTT
>JAPLOC010001103.1:0-909 GCA_026692825.1 Planctomycetota bacterium
CGTTGGGAGTGATTTTCAAGTCGGCACAGTAGCTCTTCTCATCTTTGCCCAGCATGGGAACCGTCGGCCGGGTTTCCCGTTCGATCAAAATCCCCGGGTCCGCCATATAGCGGAACATCGTCACCGAGTTGCTCAGTTCGTTGATGACGTAGACGTGTTTTCCGTTCGGATGAAAGGTCAGATGCCTTGGGCCGGAGCCGGGTATCGTCCGCACGAACGGCTGACGATGGGGAGTCAGCCGGGCGGTCGTGGAATCAAGAGCGTAGATCAGAATCTGGTCGATTCCCAGATCCGCCGCCAGCGCGAACCGATTGTCCGGACTGCGGACGATGCAGTGCGCGAACGCGCCGTTCTGGCGATCGGGGTCGACGCTGCGACCCACGTGCCGAATGATGCTGGCCGCCTCGCTCAGCGATCCGTCGGCCTGAATCGGAAGGGCGGCGACATTGCCGGTCGCGTAATTCGCGACCAAAAGTGACTTGCCCGAGGCGTCGACTTCGAGGTAGCACGACGCGGTTCCATGAGTTGACTGGCGATTGAGGAGCTTCAACTCGCCCGCGTTTCCTACAACCGCATAGGCGGCAACCTGTTCGGGTTCTTTGCCGCCAAAGTTCTTGGCGTGAATCGAGTACAGGAATTTGCGATTGGGCGACAGCGCCAGAAAGAACGGGTTTTCGACTCCCGTCGTGCGATGACCGAGCTTGAGGAGGCGGGTTGTGAGATCTAGAGTGGCGGCCTGAATGCCCCCTTCGTCCCCCGCCGCGAAGCTGGAAATGAACAGAGGCAGTTCCTCTGATCGGGCGGTGTGGGCGTCGGATGCGAGCAGGGCCATGATCATCGACAACAACGACAAGAAACGCGGTAGATTGCGCATGGCAGCTCACGAACTGTTCGGGTACGGAAGTGTGA
>JAPLOC010001103.1:917-3621 GCA_026692825.1 Planctomycetota bacterium
CGGCAAGAATCCCCATTCCCGCAACCGTTGCACCAGGAGTCCCGCGACTTGCCGGGAGACGTCGGCGGGTTGAAACAGGGTCAAAAATATCCGTCGTCCGGCTCCCCGCGCGACGCACGAGCGTCCGTGAATGGAGAATGGAATGGGCTCGGGCCTCACTTGACGGGGATTCCGCGGGGCGGCGATTCCATAGTCGAAAGTCACATCCTCGACCGAGGTCGTGGGGAGAGCGCGGGAAATACCGAACGGCCCCACGTGCCATCGGCAGCGGAGTTCGTCGTGATCCACAACGATCGAATTGCGTCCAAACAGGAGGTAGAGACTTATCAGAGTTGGCGGCATGCCGACCAGCATCGCCGCCAAGGCAGCCAGCCCCGCGTAAATCGCCTCGTGATCACCCCGTTTCTGAATCGCCGCGAAGAGGAGGAATAGCGAAAACAAATCAAAAATCAGGGACGGGGGCAGCATCACCGCAGGCAATAGCCAACGCGTCCATCGACTGGCGACGGACCTGAATGTGAGCCGAAGTTGTTGGTCTGTGTTCGTGATGACTTGGACGAGAGTCGCCGCCGGCAACTGCTCGGGAACCAGCGGGATCACGAGTGGCGTTCCGACCGTGCGACTCGAGCGTCGTTTGTGCGGCCCCCTGGATCCCAAAACATCTTCACTCGGGGAACCACTGTCATCGCGTTCTGCCAGAGTGTCAATCCGCGAGAAGAATGCATTGATGCAATCCGCCAGCCACTCCTTCTCGGCTTGGGTCAAACCGCCGCCGAATTCGAGTTTCGCCCCCTGGCCTGTGATGATGACCTGAAAGACCGCCAGATCCTTGAACGATTGGGCTTCTTCCAGGTTTGCGCCGGAGGTCGCGCAGAGATCGACTGCGGTCCTGGTCTTTTTTCCGAAGAGCATCCGCTGCACCACCGCCTGGCGGGTATCGACAAACAACAGCGTCCGTTCAAACCGCGACCGCAACGCGATTCCGATAAACAGCAGCCCGCCGAGTAAAAACAACAACGGCTTGACCGCCTTTACCAAAGAGACGACATCCCAATGGAACTCCAGCTTCCCGCGAATTCCTTCCCCGATCAGCAGCGCCAGGATAGCGAACAGGAAAATTGCGAAGCCGATCGCGAGACACCCGACACCCCCCAGCGATCTGCCGGCGGGCAGGTAAAGCACCAGCCGTTTGTCGGTTGAGTCGACAACCCGAATCTCGCTGCCCGGCGGCGGATCGCGAAAGTCGCTCTGCCGGTCACTCGTGACAAGAGCGCGCGGATCATTCGGAATCCGCGAAGTTGTCGTTCGGGATCCAGCGAACAGTGTGCCGCAAAACGGGCATTTGCCGCCGAGTGTGTCGCCGAGAATGTCGACATCGAGTTCTACGCGACATCCCGGACAGATCGGGTTTCGAGCGCGGGACATGCGACGCTACCGAATGGTTCCCTTGGGGAGGTCCACCACGTGGCTGGAGGCCAGACCGTTGCCAAACGTCTCGAAATCGCGAAATTGCCACACCACCTGTTTGTCGCGATTCACTTCAATGAGCTGCGGATTCTTCTCACCGGCATGACAGTTCCCGATGATCACATTCCCGCTGGGCAGGACATGCAACGTCGTTACCCACGCCAGTGTAATTCCGGGCAACTCCGTTTGATCGACACTCCAGACGACTTTTCCCTCTGGATCGACTTCCAGCACCCGATTGTTGTTTCCCCCCGCGACAAGCGTGTGGCCATTCTTCAGCCGAACCGCGCCGTAAACCTCGGTTCCATGTCCTTCAGGACCGTGTCCGGGGGAGCGGGGACGGTCTCCCAGATCGAGGGTATAACTCCAGACCACTTTTCCGTCGGCGGCGTATTCACGAATCTTGCCATCCCCTTCGTGACAAACCAGGTAGGTTCCATTTTTCAGTTTGCGTGCCATGCGGGTGTCGCGGTGCGGGTCCGGATGCTCGATCGTCAACTGCACGACATGCACGATCTTCCCCGCGCGATCGACTTCCACGATCCGCCCATTACCGCTCTCGGCGATCATCACCCGACCGTCCTCCAACGGTTGGAACGCGTGGATTTCCACGTGTTTTTTATTCGATTCGATCGGCTTCGACTCGTATTCCCAAACGACTTCCTTGTCGCGATTCAACTCGGCGACCTTGTTGCGCGCGACGGGGAGCAGCACATTGCCATTGGGAAGGAGCCACAGGTCGTGAACTTCGGCCTTGTTGGCGACTTCCCATTCGACTTTGCCGTCGGCCCCCACAATCGCGACTCGCCCCTTATCCGCGGCGAGCAGCCGATAGCCCGGCTTGCCATCGGCTCGGACGTTGATTCGGGCGTCGTCCGCGAACACAGAAGAGGCGACAAGCAAGACAGACAACGACGTGAGCGCACAGCGGAGTGACATCGGTGATCTTTCGGCGCAGGTGATGTGACTGGCGAGCCCCCATGGTCGCCAGGATGCACAATGTATGCGACATGCGATCAAACCGCGAATCTCCCAGCTCGGTGCCGTTTCCTGGGGAAGCAGCCACAATGTTGGACTCTGTACAGAAATCTGTGGGTAGTGCCCCGTCAATTCTTGATTTTTGGGTAGAGGGACTTCAGTTTCACACGGGCGTTTTCGACAGTGAAGTGCCAGTCGACACCCCGTTGTTTGGACGTGGTTTTTTCGGACCAGATTTTGATTTCGGATCGAAGGGTGT